>WYEI01000119.1 GCA_009903905.1 Pyrobaculum sp.
CTACATAGCTTCTGACGCCGCGTATCACCTGGGCCAGCCTCAGCTCCTCCTCCGGGTCTAGGCCATAGCCCGTCTTAACCTCTACCGTTGTTGTGCCGAATTTAGCCACGGATTGTAGCCTTTTTTCTAGGATTTTCTTTAGTTGCTCTGTCGATGCGTTTCTTGTCTCCCGCGTCGTCTTGTAGATGCCGCCGCCTTTTCTTGTTATCTCCTCATAGCTCTCACCCATTAGTTTTCTCTCCAACTCGTCCTCGCGAGAGCCCGCAAATAGAAGGTGGGTGTGGGGGTCTACAAGCCCGGGGGTTAGCAGACTATCGCCGAAGTCCCACACCTCCTCCGTGGCGTATCTCCTCTTGAGGTCTTCCCAATAGCCCACGTCTGCCACAACGCCGTTTTTCACCGCCACGGCTGCGTCTTGTAAGATATATACGGGGTCGCCGGCCGTCCACGGCGTTTTTTCTGCAGATACCAACTGTTTGACCTTTATTAATACCATATCTCGCCTGCGGCCTCGATTCTCTCGCTGGGGATTTTGCCGTGCGTCAGGCTTTTAAGCCTCTGATACAGCTCCGCCGTCTTCGGGGGGCAGTCGGCGCAGTTTGTCGCGTCGAGAGACACCACGAGGTGTATCGAGAGGAGGTGTCTTAAGAGGTTGAGCATGTCGTGTAGTCTCACGGCCGCGTTGAGGCTCATAGAGTTTACATCCTCCTGAAGCCCGCTTGTAGGTATGTTATGTATCGAGTGAGGTGATGCCAACGCTCTTATCTTAGCCGCGAGAGATGCCGCGGTGTATTGATATATCATGTCGCCCACGCTTCCTGACTCCGTGGCCAAAAAGTCAGGTTTTCCTGTGACTTCGCCACGTAGAAGCTGAGCAGTTTGGCGCTCTACTAGATTTGCCCAGGCGGCTAGCGCTATCGCTAATACGTCTGCGGCTATTGCTATGTGCTGCCCGTGGAAATGACACGTCGGCCTGGAACCGGAGGGTAAAATGATTGGGTTGTCGCTGGGCGAGTTTATCTCGTCCTCTACTATCTTTCTTACCCACCCCACTGAGTCGTAGACGGCGCCCATTATCTGCGGTATGCATCTTATCGAGTAGGGGTCGTTTAGGCGTTTTCCACCGCCGACATACTCCAGCATACCAGCCACTTTCTCAATGCCGGGATGTCTCTTAACTTGGGTCTCTTTTGCCAACGCCTTCCAGTTGGCCCCAACTGCGTAGAGGAACAACGCCGACGTCTCCAAGTATTTTTCTACCAACCGCTCTATGCGCCATACGGCCAACGCCAACACCGCTGTGGAGAACGAGGTCCCGTTAATCAACGCCAACGCCTCTCTTGGGTCTAGATCAAGAGGCTCTATGCCTCTTCTTTTCAACGCCTCTTCCGCCGGTAGTAGGACGCCGTCCATAAGTACGTAGCCTCGGCCGATTAACGTCAACGCTATGTGAGAGAGCTGGGCTAGATCTCCGCTTGCCCCCACACTGCCATATCTAGGTACCGCGGGCGTTATATCTTTGTTTAACAACTCGACAAGAGTCTTGACGACCTTCGTCCGGACGCCGCTGTAGCCCAACGCCAGTTGATGAGCACGAATAAGTAGGGCCGCCCTCACCCACTCCCTGGGCACGACTTCGCCAACGCCTGCGGCGTGTTCCAACAAGATTCTCTCGCCGCTGGGAGTTGTCTTTACCTTCACTAACTCGCCGAGGCTTGTGGTCACGCCGTAGATCTGCTCCCCCCTCCTTAGCGCCTCTAGGTAAAGTCTTCGGCTTGTCTCAATCTTTTCCTCTACGTCAGGAGGCATCGTGACCTCTGTGTTAAATAAAGCCACCTGGACCACTTGGCCTATTTCTAGTCTTTTACCTATTTCTACTGCCATACCGACACGTAAAGAAGCACAGCCGCTAGGTTCGATGTGACGTTGCCAACATCGTATGGGGGCGACACCTCCACCGTATCAACTGCTATCGGTCTAAGCGCCTTTGAAAGACCAGCCACGAGTTTTATCGCCTCTCTGGCGGACAACCCCCCAGGGCTCGGCGCATTTACACCTGGCGCAAACGCAGGATCTACTACATCTAGATCTATACTTATGTAGTTCTGTACGTCTTTGTGACGTAAAACAACTCGGTCTACTACTTCGCCTAGGCCAAGTTTCTCTAAGTCGTCTATTGTGTAGTAGTCTACGTCTAGCTTCTCGGCTAGGTTAAACATGTACTCTGGATTTGCCCACGGCCTAACTCCAATTACGGTAATCGGCGCCTCTTTTGCATATTCGCGGATTAATCTTGTTGTTAACCCACTTGTCAAACCCTCGGAGGTTGTACGTAAATCTAGGTGTGCATCTAGCACAATGTAGCCGAGGCGCCTCCCCTCCGCCAGGCCTTGATATGTAAAGGCCGACACAGAGTGGTCGCCGCCAGCTATGAGGAGTTGGCGCCGGTTGATCAAGGCCTTGGCGGTCTCTTTAATTCTTTTCCAAGTCTCCTCCGCGTCTCCTATCACGACGTCTATATCCCCCATGTCTTCCAAGTCGAAGCGTTTGGGGAGGCTACATAAGGCAGTTCTTATGTGCGCCGGCGCATATCGTGCGCCTGGTCTACCGGCAACTGCGCCGTCCCAGGGCACGCCGAAGAAAACTATAGAAGATTCGCCGGACATGTCGCAAGTTCTCACATCTAGTGGATCTTTTAAAAATCGGAGCCGCTTCGTCAGATACGCATTGTGCATGTTTAACATTATGTATCACTATTTAACGTATATAGAGCTTTCCCTCCGCCGTGCTTCCAATTATCATGTACCCCTGGGTCTTCTCAATTGTTAACACTTGGTCTTTAGGCACCCACAGCCCACAGGTTATGTAGAGGTGGTCTGTGTAATTTCTTATTTCAAACCTTCCGTAGATGCGAAGCTCCGAGCCTGGATTCTCCAACACAAGCTTAACTGCTTGACATACAGAAGGTGTAGAAATATATTGGACGCCGAAGATTAGGGAAAGCGCCGTGGCGGCCATCAACATCACTGCCACGAGGTCGAGGTATTCCTCTATCATGGCTTAAAACGGCAGTAAAGACTTAACACCTTATAGGCCAGGCCTGGATATGCTTCTATCTGACCTGAAGCGGTACATATGACGAAGCCGACCACTCTGTAGATCACAGATGGGTCTCCCACCTCTGCGTATTTATACGCCTCCGGCCAGTAGAGAAAAACCGCAGACAAGTCAGTCTTGCGCACCTCAACCGGCTTGATGAACAGCATAGCCGCCACCGCCAGCGCGAATATCACCGGTATAAACACTATTTCTAGTCTCATACCAGCTTGAACACGAGCCAGGAAAAACCTTAGCAGTTTACAACCACCAGTCTCACCTTGACCCCAGACGCTTCGACCTCAGCCGTCTCGGGCTTGAAGTCTGTCCCGGAGCGGCAGGTAGCGGCGTAGTGGGTGATGGTGCTATCCTGCACCCACGGCATGACCAGCACGCAGTTGGTCAAGACGACTGTGGCGTTGCCTTGCGTGTAGGTCTTACCGAGCAGGCCTTGAATCGACTGGGGGCACTGGCCCAGGCCCAAGACGTATACAGGTATGGATGATGCCTCGACGCCTGTTGTGTTGGTGAGCACCCACCTGCCGGCTACGTAGCTGTAGTAGGCGAGGTACTGTCTCACAGCCACTGGCGTGTCTAGGTGGGCTGTCTTTCCCGCCGCTATAGACGCCGCCGTCGACGCGAGGAGTGGCGTGTTCGACATAAACACGCCTGATACAGCCACCGCCGCGGCGGCTGTGGCGGCGACGGCCGCCGCCAAGGCGAGGAGGTATCTAAAGGTCAGCATGACCGCACGACGACCAAGACGCTTCTGGCGCCCTTGGGATAGCCCACCAGGTCGGCCCAGGTCTTGAACAAAAGCGCAGTCTCGGGGCGCCAGATCGTGACCATATCGCCAGGCCTCGCGGCCAATTCTTGACCCACAAGCGGCAGGACGA
Source organism: Pyrobaculum sp. (assembly GCA_009903905.1). The sequence goes on from WYEI01000119.1 coordinate 3,993, forward strand.
GGATTGGATCCCAGGGGAATATCCTGGAGGCGTTGACTAAGACGCAGCTTCCGCTGGCCTCGCCTATCTTGACCCACGTCCCGTTGCGCTGGGCGTAGAAGGCGAAGCCGGCCACGGGGCCGTCCGCCTTGACCTTCACAAGGCCTCTGAGGGGGTCGACCAGCTCAATTCTTGGTTTGGCAAAGCTATTCATAAAATTCAGCCTTGCCCACAGCTCAGCCTCACCCCAGTAATCCGTGGCGGCCGAGAGCTGCGACACGTAGTCCGCCTCCCCCAACAGCGACCTCGCCTTCACGGACGCAGATGTGCAAGAGAACTGCGTCTGTCTTCCCCCCTCGCCGAAGGCGTTCACGCCGTGGAAATACGGAACGCCGCCGAGGTAGAAGAACAGTGTAATGTCGAGGCGTGGTGCGTTAAAGAGCAGCGGCGCCTCTGTCATGGTCTTAATTCTGTACGAGACGTCGTTGGACACTAAGAAGACGAAGTGGTGACGTCCCTCGTCGTCCTCCACGACCACTTGTATAGGCCCGGTCCAGTTCGCCGGCGTGACGTAAACCCCGCCGGCATCTACATAAAGCGGCTGACAAGGCGGAAGCGGCGTGTAGTCTTGGTACCACCCAGGCCCTATGTAGACTGCGTCGAGGAAGTTCCACCTCTTCGTAACTTCCTGAAGCTTGTAGTTCCTAACCCATCGGTACTCCACGCCGCCTCTGCCTCTACTCACTACGTAGCCCATCTCCACGTACATCCTAACCGTAGTGGTCTTAGGCTTGCCTAGGTACACCAAGAGGAACGAGTAGCCTGCGCCGGGCAACGCCAAGTCGGCGGTGGGGCCGGGCGCCGGGCCCCAAAGCGCCGGTCTAAAGTCGGTGCATATCAACGAGTTGCACACTGTGGTAGGTACTAGGTACAGGGCCCAGGTACTTGTGGAGTTAGACACCATGGAAGCTACGCCGAAAGGCAGGGCGTCGGTAATGCCAGGCAGCCTGTTGTCCCCGTCCACCACACCAGGCGAGTAGTTGTAGAAGTCCCCCTGTGCGGTTTGGTGGTAGAGCCGCGTGCCATCTGTCTTAGTGGTGTCTATGTAGTTCGGATCTCTATATACAGACCCCGGCATGGATACATAATGAGGCACCTTAGTGTAGCAACTGCTTTCTATTTCCCAGTTGCCTGTCTGAGGATTAAATGCATAAAGTATTATGTGGTATTTATACCAGTAGTAGAGCACTGGGTCGCCTATGACGACATTCATGAAGTCTTTAAAGCCATAGGTGCATGGGTTGTAGTGGCTAACCGCCATCCAGTCTACCAACGGTATTTTGTTTATAGGCCCCTGCTGGCCCGGTTTGCCTGCGCGTGAATAGCCAACCCATGTTCCGTTCACCTTAGTGAAGACGTGTTGTGAGTAGACGCATTGAAGGAGTTGGCTCGGCCACTGTCTGCAGGGGTCCGGCGGCGCGTACCAAGCCGTCGTTACGGCGTTAAAACTCCCATCTACGGCTACGGCGAAGCCCGCCCACTTGACGCCTGCTGTATACCATCCGCTTTTCTGAACGCTGTAGCTCAGCTTAGCCTTACCCCCGGCCTCTTCGTAGTGGTCTGCCAGAAGCCTCCCCCCTTGGTCTACAGCGCGTAGATACGTTCCTGGGTAGGAGTTTATCCAGACGCCGCGTGCGTCGAGACGCCACAACACGGCGGCGTAGAGATACGCAACAGAGCCCAGAGGCATGTGGACTCCGACGGGCGTTCTGCCTATCAGCGCAATTCCGCCGCCCCCCAGCGACAAGGGCGGATCCAGCGCCAACGCGACATATGGCGTTAGGCTGAACGGTGTCTTGTAGGCAACCACCGCAAGCGTTCCGTTAAACATCCAGCTGTTGCCGACCCACGTGACGTTGCCCTCTTGGCTTATGATAAACCCCTCGGGAGGCGCTATGTTGACGGCAGATGAGGCTCCGACAACGCGAGATATGTACAGCGGCACCGACTTCGGCGGTCTAGCCTCCACATACCCCCACTTGGTGGGGACGGCGGTCACTTCAACGTTAATCAACATCCCAAACGATAAACCTCCCGATGGTATGTCGTATATGCTCCACGAGCCCGTCTCGTCTGTAGACACAGTGGCTGTGTCTATGGGGTAGTCTCCATAGAGCCGCCTGTCTGTGTAATACAGCGGAGAGGGTATCACAGCCTCTACTCCGTATCCCTCAACCTTGTCGCCCGGCTTCTTCCCGTTTATCATAAGAGCCCGCCAAAGCTCTGGAGACGATGCTTTTGTCACTTTGTTCTTATCGCTGAATTGCGTGCAGTCAGGCCACGTAGATTTAGTTGGCAACTGCGTACAGAGCGGGCTGTAGCCGCGTTTGTCTGGTCTCAGAGAGATGCGCAGAGTCTTGGTTTCTGAGTACGAGACTCCGTTGTAGGGAATCGTGAACGTGATGGTGGAGGTCTCGCGAGGCGGCGTGGCGTTGACGAGCCAGTAATAATTTATTTCAGTCCACGTCAAATCTCCGTATCTAAGCTTGGCGGTGCACATGTACTGCGTCAGTGTCCACGGCCCGGGTTTCCAGTACTCCACCATGACTTTGTAGTTCAGGTCTTTTTCCCACTCCCCGCTGGTCAGGTACTCTGCCATGTATATCTGTGTGGCGTTGTAAAACGGCGTATTCCAAACCGTGACCTTCGGGGCGTCTGTAAAGAACGTATAGAATCGGTCAAAGCTAGCGCCCATGATGGGGCCGACAGCGCTGAAGTGGAAGGAGATTGAGACGTCTTGGCTTGTATCCACGTTGCCCCCCCACACCTTTGTACAGTTTACGTTTTCGACAGTGATCTGCGCCCATACAAGCGCCGTTAATGCCAGAATTAGGATTAGGCGCCACATGGAAAAAGGTGAGTCACCTCCGGAAAAACCTTAACCTTTGGTAAGGAAATTTGCGTATTGGTAGTAAAGAATAATCAATTAGGGAGACCGATTATAAGTGTTGGCGAAGACTGTGTTGGAGTTGGGGTATGTGGCGAGGGGGGAGTTAGTAGGGATGGTGTAGGAAGATTGATTACAGGTGTGTCAGTTCTTTGCGATCCAGATGACGTAGACGCTGTTTGCGCCGAGCATGAAAGTGGCAGTTTTAATGGGTAGTCTACGAGCAGAACATAAAGCGCCGCCACTGGCGCGACGACGTACAGCATAACGCTGTCGCTGGTGGCGTTGTAGACGAGGACGTGCTCGGCCTTGACGAGCTCCACAAACCCCGCGTCTGCGCCCACCCCGGGGTCTAGACCTACGGCAGGCGGCCTTCTCCACGCCGCGTAGTAGCCGTAGAGCCAGCTGTAGTACTGGGTGAGGTTGTGCGGCACTGCGGCGTAGACTTCAAGCCACGGCAGTTGGTCGAGGGAATGTCTAAGTTCAATCTCGCAGAGCACGGCAACCTCGCCCCGAGGAAGCGCTGTATATCTACATCTCGTCAAGTTTAGATAAATTTGGTAATCTACGTTGTCTTCAGCCTTCTCAAGCCTGTACCCCACCGGCAGGTATACCGGGAATGTCACCCACTGCCTTGTATCGTAGTCGTACGCTGTGGCGTTGGCCCTTACCACTCTCACCACGTCGACGAAGACGCGGAACCGCGACGTTGCATTCACTCTGGGAAACGAGGGGAGGTACTCTGCTATCCACTTCTTGGCGTAGTACAGCTGATCTGCCAAATTCACCGAAACGATGCTTGGCGTGTGTGCCGCGGCGTAGAGCACCACAAACACAACGACGGCGAGAGCTATCAAGCCGTACGCCAGCGACCACATGTCAACCGTCGACAAAAGGCTGTTTTGGCCCTAAAACGTCGCGGCCGAATTTCGGTGGGGAGCCTTCGCATGACGTGTATGCTATTCCATCGATCACCCAGAGGTACATAACTGAGCCACACGTGACGTTCTCCCCTATGCTCAGCGGCCTTCCTTCATCAATTCTGTAAGCCCATCCGTACCTCGCCACCTCCCTCGTGCCTAAGTAAAGTGCGGCGTAGTTGCCGTACTGCCGTATCCAGTACCCGCCCGTTAGCTTGAAGGCACAGCCGGAGCAGGCGGACACCGGCGAGGCGCCCTCCCTCACGGGAAACAGAGACGCTATTACCACCGCTACGAGCATCATGAGGCCCGCAAATATGAGGATATCTCTGAAGGCGATCATGGCGTCCCCGGACAGCTGTACTGCATAAGGAGCCACCTGCCTCTAGACATAAGCCCCACGGGGACGCAGTTTCTCTCCACCTTCGCGTCGAACGGCGGCGGGCACCAGAGGCTTGTGTAGGGGTCCGGCCCGACCCTCACTGAGGCGCGTGTATATCTGGTGCAGTTGTAGCCGCCGGGGTAGACCGTGAATACGGCTACAAGAGAGCCTGGCACTCCCATGGCTCTTCTAAAGGCCTCTGGGTCGCTTCCGGCGTACTCCACCGCGTAGAGGCGGCCTGTGTCGTTGTAGACGTAGATCCGCACCGTCGGCGCGTCTCTCCCAGGCGCTATCGGAGCTTCAACTATCTTCGAGGGGAGGAAGGGCTTAAGCGTCGCTATTGCCATTATAAATAGAGCCGCGAGCGCTGTTATGAAGACCACGCTGGCTATGAAGTCCTCCACAGAGGGGAAAAGAGAGAGGCGGGGAAAAACCTTACATTCTTCTTCTAAACACCACGGCCGTGGCCGCCGCCCCGGCGGCCGTGCCTGCCGCAGCGCCTATCCAGGTGGCGCGCGTCCAAGCCTCAAGCTGAGACGCTTGCTCGCTGAGCGTTTTGTTAAGCGCGGCGTTTAGCTGAGCCTTCAACGCCTGGTTCTCCGCCTCCAGCCGCGCCAGCAAGGCGGTTAAAGTGGCGTTGACAGACCGGAGGGCCTCCAGCTGAGACTTGTATGCGTCGACCCCCCCCCCCAAGCTTGATGCGTGTGGCGTTGAGCGCCTCCAATTGCACCCTCAGCCTCTGGTTCTCGGCGGAGAGCCGGGCCGTCTCGCCCCTCGCCTCGGCCAGAGACTCGTTGAGTCGAGCTGTGCCACTGTGGCGTTGGGCTGAGCCAGCTGGGCGGTCTTGTTCGCCAACTCGGCCTCCAGAACCCGCAACCTCTCTCTGTTCCTCTGGAGCTCCGCCATGACGGTCGTGTCGTTGCTTGGAATTCTGAAGATGGTCTTTGTCAAGGGGTCTAGATACCAGCCAGCTGGGACGCTGGTGGAGAAGTGGCCTTCTGGCGTCTCTACATCCACTCCTGTGGCGTTGACGATCTCCACATCACTGATTACTTCGTCTGGGAGTTTGTACCGCAGTAGCCTCAGCCAGTACCATCAGTTGCCGTATAGGCAGTAGACGTCGGAAATCCACACCTGGACGGTGGGGCTCAGTTCAATTATTTTTATGGGGGCGACCATGGCGGTGCCCTGCCTACATGTCTCCCGTATGTGGCACCCGACGAAGTCGACGACGAGGACTCCCAGCGGAGTCCTGGAGGGGTCGACAACCCTCACGCTGTACTGAAAAACGTAGATAGTAGCCGGCACGTATCTGCACTCATCGTTACAGACGTGTACGTAGTAGGTGCCTTTGAACCATATAGACTCAGGCCTAAACCACGTCACGTTAAGAAACGTCAAGTTCATAGGCACAGCATGCGGCGGAAACCACAGCAGATATTCGTGTCTAGTGTTGCTCATGCGGTAGTCGTAGGGGCCCACGCTGATCAACGATGTGGCTGCCGCGGCGACGGCCAGCATTAGCAACGCCAGCAGAACGGTTTTTTGGGCGTCATGCTAACAGAGTTTGAGGAATTTAAAAAGAGTCGAATTGTTGTTTACTCCTCTGCCTTCTTCTTCCTGTATATGACGAGGGCAATGATCACTCCGGCTAGGGCGGCTGGCAGTATGTATATCAGCGGGTCGATCCCCGTCTCCTCGCCGCCCGTCGGCTGGACAGCCAGCTGTGCCTTCAAGGATGACAGCTGGGCGTTTAGGCGGGCTAGGGTCTCGTTCATAGAGGCCAGTTTGGCTTTCAGCTGGTCGTTCTCGGCGGCGAGTTGAGCCAGCTGAGCCTTGAGCCGGTCGTTCTCGGCCTGGGCGGCCCGTAGGTTGGCCTGCAATGCCGCCACCACGGACTCTCTCCGCCTCAAGGCCTCCTCCAAAGCCCGCCTCTGCGCGTCTAGGGCCGCCACCTGGGCCTCCAGCTTGGCTATTAGCGAGGCGGCTTGGCTCGCGTTGGCCTTGCTCTTATCCAGCTCGGCCTTGAGGGCCTTGAGCTGTGCCGAGAGGCTGTCGACGTATGCCAAGAGAGTTAGGTTGGCGCCTGGCACCATAAAGACGGTCTTTGTCGCCGGGTCTAGGTACCAGCCTGCTGGGATGTAGTTTGTGAACGTCCCTACAGGCGTTACTGCGGTGGCGTTGGTGGCGTTGACGAACTGGACGTAGCCGCTGTAGGCGGCGAAGCGGAGCGGGAGCCACCTCAGCCAAAGCCACTGCGTCCCGTCTGAGGAGCAGTACACGTCGGCGAGCCAGAGTTGCTGGTTGTCTGATATTTGCGTGGCGTTCAACACGTCCACGGCGACGTATTTACACTGCGCGTAGAGGTACTGCATAATTGCCTGCGTCTCGGCCGCGGCGCCGTTGTAGGAGAGACCAGCCTGCACGATGTAGATCATGCTGTTGTTTACATACGTGGTGAAGTGGGTGGCGTTCAGGGGATACGCCTGCACCAGCGCCACATGCGGCGGAATCCAGCCCACGTACGCCAACGCAGAGGCCGCCAGCATCAGAGACGCCAGCCACACCCACCTCGTGCCCCACGTTGACATGCTCTTCTGGCAAACGCGCGAGGAAAAACCTTACGAGGAGGCGCCACCGGAGAGTTGCAGAGAGGAGGGGAGGTACAGAGGAAAGAGGGGAGGAGGGGAAAAGCGGGTGTTTTTGTTTACGCTATTCCAACCGTGACCACCCCCTTGGCGATCTGAACCGTCTTGCCAGTCTGCGCGTCTACGGCGTATATGACGTAGGTGTACTGGGTTCCGGGCTGTAGCGCTGCCACGTTGAATCTACAGGTGGCCGACTGGCCAGCTACCAGGGGCGGATTTATGGCGTTGGACTGGACGCCAGTCTGAACGGCTCCGTTCCGGGCCACTGTACACGTGCCAGCGACCGGGTTGCCCAGTTGCTGGCCAGATGCGGCGTAGGCAAGCATCACGCCACTTAGCTGTCCGTTAAGCACCTCTATCGTCACGTCGAAGCCCGCCCTGTCCGCCGTGGCTATGGCGTTGGCCCTCAGCGCCTGGGCCGCGGACTTGCCCATGCCTTGGAACGTCAACAAGCCAATCACCCCCACTATTATGAACGCCGCAGCTATCAGCAGGCCTTCAACTGTGGTTAGACCTCTCATCTTCTTGGTTTTGTTTTTGGGCATGAACCTGTGGAGGGCCGGGCCGGAAAAACCCTACGTCCGATTTGTTACAGCAAAATGGCCAGCGCCTGCTGTAGGGCGACGCCGACGATGCCTCCTAGGAGAGCCGACTTGTGTATTCCCTCTGGAACCATAAAGACTGTGACGTAGCTCGCGGCTATTAGGGACATGGCTGTAGTGAGGATGATCTTGACTTCCCCATACGGCGGCGGGGTGAGCAGAGGCATGTAGCTGAGCTCCGCCGACGACAGCTGCTTCGCGGCTGAGGAGACGGCGAAGGCCAACACGATGACGGCCGCAATGAAGAGGGCAAAGTAGGCCGCAGCCTGCCTAGCCATCTTCTTAATCGCCGATGACTCTATGTCGATCACGGTCTGTATGTACTCCACGGCCTTGACTGCGGCGGCGCCTCCGGCCTCCACTATGGCGCGGTGCATGGCCTTGGCCAGGACGAAGTATCTAGAGGGTATGAAGTAGCCGTAGGCGATTTTGGCGGCTACTCTGTACCGCCCAATGAGGCGGCCTAGGATTAAGTCGGGCGGGGCGCCCTCCTTAAGCATTGCCGCGGCCGACCTCAGCATGGGTGGCACCTCACGCCTAATGTCAAACCACCAGAGGCGGTCTTTAATGTACAGCCAGAGGTACGCAACGGCGCCGAATGCGACGAAGGCCGCCGGGGCGTTGAACAAGCCGACTACAGCGGCGGCCAGGCCCAGCGGGATAGACCACTCATACGTCCTCCGCAGACTCACGTCGAAGGGGGAGGCCGCCAGCGCTACGGCGGCCATGGCTGCGGTCATGCCGAAGATGAGGGCTAGGAGGATGGCGGGGTCTACGTCGAAGACCCCGACGGCCCAGAGGAAAAGGAGGAACAGGGGGAGCAGGAACAACGCCCCCAGCGACGAGGTGATTGATTCATACAGCCTCGCCTTGGCCTCTGTCTTAGCCACGGCGATGGCTTTCATAGACTCTAGGAAGGAGTGGACGAGGATTTGCCTCTCCACGCCGGCCTCCTCCTGGGCAAGGGCGAAGCCGAACTGCCTGGCGGACTCCTCCTTGTCCTCGATGAACTGAGTGGAGGGCGTGGGCATGAGCGACGCCACGAAGAGTCTCCTAGACTCGACTTCGTCTAGCTCGGCCGTGTTGAAGGAGGCGTGTTTAAGCGCCTCGTTGCCCGACGTCACGCCGATATACGTGGCGAATATGGGCGCCGCCGATATGTAGAAATCCTCCCTCCTCATGCCGGAGGAAAGGAGACGAGGGGAAAAATCCTGCCAGCCGCTGAGGGCAGAGGAAACGTCGTCTTAGACCGCGGCCGGCCTCCTCACCCACGTCTAGCCAGCCTCCGCCTCGGCGGCTGAAGACGCTGTTTTAAACTGCGTTAGATCCAGTTGTTTAAGACTTCTCTTATGTGGGCCAGCTTTCCGGCTTTTTCGACGGCGGCAGGTATCTCCTTCACGGCCTGGGCTGGGAAGGCGCCGGCCGCCACGCGCTTTATGACGTAGTCCACGGCCATGTCTAGATGCCGCGAGAGGTCGATATGCCGCGCCGCGAGTCGCCAATCCTCGGCCTCTAGCCATATGCCGTGTTTCGCCAGCTTCACCACAGCCTTGAGGAACTTCTTCTCGCCGACTCCCAGCTCTTTTGCCAACTCCTCGAGCCACCTCGCCGTGGATAGAGTGAAGCCGTGCCTAAGGGCCAGCTTCTCCAGCTTGCTCATGGGCTCAGCCCGAGGAGCTTCAAGGCGAGCTTCACGTAGGGGTCATCTCTGCTTTGAAGCGCCTTTACTAAAACCTCCCTAGGAAGCGACGGTATCACTTTCTCCGCCACTTCAGACGGCATCTCCACAAGCGCCTTGACGAGGCAGTCTTGCCAGCTCTCCCGCCCAGCGTCGGGTCTCCCCCCGCCGCCTACCTCTCCGTCTTGTTCTAACACCTCGGCAAGCGACTTCTTCTTCAACATAGACGGCAATATATACCACCCGAAAAAACCTTAAATGTACCCAAAGCGCCTGGCCTCTTCGTAGAGGTACTCTCTAAAGTCCAGCCGACCCTGCCAGACCGTCTCTACGACCGTCCTCCTGGCGGCCGCCGGGTCCTCCACCTCCGAGGCCTTTATCAACGCCTCCATCCTCAGAGAAAGCTCTTTCTTCAAGTCGTTGTCGTACATGTCTCTCACATAAGACGCAACTCTAGCCGCAAGCTCAGAAGGCTCGGCCACGTCGACCTCTCTGCCTTTGGCCACCACCGCCTTCACCTCCTTGACGAAGCGCGTCCCTCCCACGGCGGAGAGCTGAATTACAAGAGTCCCGTCCAGCCCCTCCGGCGGCGCCTCGGCCTCTTTAATGCGCAGAACAGCGTCGCCGACGGTGTCGGCGTGCATCGTCGTAAGAGCCCCGTGTCCAGTCAGCTTGTAGTTCACAAGCGTCATAAGCTCCTGCGGCGTCCTGGCCTCCGCCAGCGCCACCAGCGTGTGCATAGTGCCGTAGCGCAGGGCTTGGTCCAGAGCCATCCACAGCTTGTCCTCAGAGGGGACGGAGAGGTGGAGCATCTGCCCCTCAAGGGGGGCCCAGATCTCCCGGGCGCCCCGCTCCACCACCACCACTTGAAACCAAGGCGGGGTGAGGTAGAGCAACTGATTCAGTTGCGTGGTCTTGCCCGTGCCCATGCCTCCTGAAAACACCACAGAGCCCCGCGTCTCGAGGACGAGAGAGGCGAAGGCAAGGACTTCAAGCCCCTCTGGGCTGTACGGCTCAGCCTTAGCCTCGCCGACATGTTTAGGCTTCGTCAGATACGGCCTCAACAACGACCTAGAGGGCTTGGGGTACGCCGACGCCTTTCTTATGTTCACATTGAACTCGAGGAGGTCCGCGGCTATTCTAGCCTTGTAGATCTGGTCCTCTCGCGTAAGCATAGGCCTGTCCATGGTCAACGACGGCAACAACTGCTTAACCACCACGTACATAAGCGGCTCTGGGATGACGATGTTTGTGGGCAGGCGGAGTTCGTTCCTCACCGCCACGACGCGTCTGTACCGCCCCAGCTCCACCATCTGGAACTTGATGTAGTCCAGCTGCTCCTTTAGGTTCTTGGGTATGTAGGTGTATTTGGCGGCGGGCGCCACGGGCTGGGGGATGACGATTTCGGTGAGCATGGGGTCTCGCATCAACGCCTCAAGTGCCCCGTAGCCCATGTACTCCCTAGCCCCAGACCACCTGTCCAGGAGGTAGTGGACCACATCTCTGTATTCTCTGTAGAGAGGCCAGATGGCCTTATCTCTGAGGCCTTCGGCTACTGATTTTACCAGCTTGGGGTACTCCCTCTCGTCTGGGGGAACTGCCCCCCGGAACATAATCAACAGCAACGCCGTCTGTAGGTCGTCTGGGAGCTCTGGGTCTATGACGACGTACATGAGGTCTTCTGTTATGCATACGTCCGTCCTCACGCCTCTGTCCACTATGACGCCCTCTTTCCTAAGGACACAACGCGACTTGAGGACGGCGTCTGCGTGGGCGTAGATCATGCCACCTTCAGGCGGTATACAAGCTGGTCTACAGCCTTCCTGTTTTCGCGGTCTCTCAACACGCTGTCGGCCACGGACTCGCCGTAGTAGTCCTTGATGGAGACGCGTTTAAGCACAACAGGCGCTATCTTCCTAGCCATCTTCACCTCGTCTTTCTCCACTAGGTTTACCACCACCAGGCTGGCGTATGCCATGTATCTTCTGTACTGCTCAGCCTTGACGTCAGATATGCGGGAGATGAGGCGGCGGTCTGTCATAAATATATTATAAACGCCATGTTTCTGCAACCTGGAAAGAAGCTCCGTCCTCAAGGCGGCCGTCGTGTCTATAATCACTGTGTCCGCCGGCATCCTCAGCCGCTGGACGAACTTCGGCAGGTACTCAACCCACTCCATCAACGCCTCAGCGAAGTCCCCCGCCACGTCCTCCCCCATCCTTTGATAAAGCTCGAAGGCCTCGTACCCCGGCACGAGATATAACATGGGGGTGATCTTGTGGACGTAAGGCGCGTCGCCCTTGAGAAAAGGCGCCAGCCAGCCCGGCTTCCGAGGCGCTCTAAAGAGCTGTGAAAGATCCGCCTTCTCCCAGTCCATGTCGATAAGAAGCGCGTAGCCCTTGGCGACGCCCAACACGCTCGCCAGAGTCGTCTTCCCAACCCCCCCGTCGAGGGAGGTCACTAACGCGATCTTCAGCG
>WYEI01000036.1 GCA_009903905.1 Pyrobaculum sp.
GGGAGAAGCCGGGGGAGCTGGACAAGAAGTACCGGTCGAGAGACGGCAGGACCATCTTCGAGGTGTTGCTGATGACCGCCAGGAGGCTTCAGCAGCTGGGCGTCAAGGCGAGAGACGGCACAGACTGGCCGCAGAACATGCCGGTGGGCATGATTACGGAAGACGGCATATTCCCCATTACAAACTTAAAAGCCTTTATCAACGCCACCTTCCGCCGCATAAGGATCATAGACGAGAATGGGCAGATCAGAGCGCCGACTGTGGACGACCTCTACAAAATGGGCGGCTACATGGTTCTCGTGCCGACGGGTCGTATGGAGGTGGTGGTAGACGATAGGTGGAGCCAAGCCCTCGGCAGAGAGGTGAGGGTCAGGGTGCACGTCTTCAAGCCTGTTAAATACAGCGTAGAGCTGGAGAGACAGCTGTGGTTTGATGTGCATTACAACTCGCCTTTGGCCAGGGGCCAGGTCCCGTTCCCCACCCCCAGCGGCCGTGTAGAGATCTACAGCATAAACCTAGCCTACGACGTGAGGAGGGTGTTCGGCAAGCCCGTCACCTCCATAGATCCGTCTGACCTAGAGGGGACGAAGAGCAGCGTGGATCCGCTCTTCTCGCCGGTGCCGCTCTACGCCGGGATGGCTAGGCCAGACTACATGTGGGCCGTCGGCCAGCCTACGGAGGACGTTGAGATAAACGGCCTGGCGCCTCCTGACCCGCCGAGGAGACTTCTGCTCGTGTACCGCCACGGTCCCTTCACCCACACCCACAGCGCGACGCAGAACAACCTGCTCCTCGACACGTTGACGCCCGACGAACTCCTAACGGCTTGGATCCACCCAGACACAGCCGCCAAGCTAGGCGTGAAAGACGGAGATGTTATCGAGGTGAAGCCGGCGGCGCCTAAGGTGCTGAAGCAACTGGAGGCCGTGGGCGTTAAGGAGGCGCCGTCGGCGAGGTTCAGGGTGAGGGTGACTAAGATGGTGAGGCCTGACATCATTGCGATTTACCACTACTGGCTCGTGCCCAGGGGGAGGCTCCGCGTCAAGGCGGAGAAGCTGGCCGCCGTGCGCTCCGGCTTCAGCGACGACAACTACCTAGGCCCGCTTATGGCGAGCAGATTGGGCACAGCGGGGGCCATGGGCAACACAGTGGTAGAAGTGTCCCGGGTGGGTGGGCTATGAAGCCGGTATTTGTAATCGACATAAATAAGTGCGTCGGCTGCCGCGCCTGCGTGGCGGCTTGTGTAGTGGAGCACGGCCAGGTGTTCACAGCCGCCAAGCCGGCTAATATGGGCAAGCCGCAGACTGTGAAGCTTAGGACTTGGGTGGAGTGGCGCGAGTATGAGGACCCGCCGGCGAGGAGGTTCGTTTCCTCGCTGTGTTACCACTGCGAAGATACGCCTTGTCAGAGGGTGTGCCCCACCGGCGCCACCTACAAGACGCAAGAGGGGGTCGTGCTGGTGGACAAGGACCTCTGCATCGGTTGCGGCTACTGCATCATCGCGTGTCCCTACGGGTCTAGGTACAGGCCGGAGCCTCACGAGTGGAGAGAGGCGGAGGAGAAGCCGCTTGTCAAGGAGGCGGAGGCCGGCGTGGCCTACGGCGGCGTCGTCTTTAAGCCGCCTGTGTCTAACAAATGGGCGTTTAGGGTGGACGCCGTGGATAAATGTACCTTCTGCTACCACAGATACAAGGAAGACGGCAAGCTGTGGACGCCGGCGTGCGTCGAGGTGTGTCCCACGGGCTCTAGGCTCTTCGGCGACCTTGATGATCCCAACGACCCGGTGGCCGAGCTTGTGCGGAGGGGCGTTGCCAAGCTGGCGAGGCCGGATCTCAAGACTGGAGGAAGAGTGTACTACGTAGGGGGGCTATGATAGTCCGCAACCAGGTCTGGGGCCTGCCCGTCGCCGTTGAGATGACGTTGCTGGCAGTGGCCAGCTTCGCCGTGGTGTGGGCTTATATCTTCTGGCGCAGGGGGGACGTCAAGGCCGCGGCGGTAGGCGGGGCGCTGGGGGTTGTGTTGCCCGCCGCCGCCCTCGGCATATTGGCCTCCGAGTTGCTGAAGCCGCCGACGGCAGGCATATTGGTGTTGCCTTTGCTCAACCCTCACGCTAATCTATCCAGCTGGATGGTGTGGGGCGCCACGGGGATTTCGCTACTGATATTACTCTCTCTGTTATTCACCGCGCCTTTGATAAAACCGTTTGACAAAATAGCGGTGTGGGGCAGAGACAGGTGGGTGATGAACGCGCTGGGTCTCTTGATGTCGGCATTTGGCGTCTTTGTAGCGTTGTACACCGGGCTGGTGTTGTCGTACGAGAGAGGCATACCGTTTTGGCACAGCGCCGCCGTGCCTCTGCTTGCGTTGTTTATGGGCGTGGCGGCGGGAAGCGGCTTCTACGGGCTGTTGGGCAGAGTAGAGACAGGAAAGTGGATAGCCCTCGGCAGTGGATTAGCCGCGTTGACATGCCTAGTCCATCGCCATCTGTCGCTGATAGGGCCGGAAGCCGCGGCGTTCAGCGCCCAGGGCGCCATGTCTGACTCGGCAGCCTTAGGCGGCGTGGCGTTGGCGCTTGTTGCCGCGGCCGTTGCCATGTTTGGGAGGAAGAGGCCCAGCGTGGCGGTCGCAGGCGCCTTGGCGATAGTCGCGGTCTTCCTGATAAGAATTTCGTTGTTGCTCTGGGGAGCCTGGGGCTTTCCCTAACTTCTAGTGTACATAATTGTTCATTTTTTATAATAAAATTTAAAAACCGGTCAAAACTAGACCGTATGGTTAAA
>WYEI01000035.1 GCA_009903905.1 Pyrobaculum sp.
GGGAGAAGCCGGGGGAGCTGGACAAGAAGTACCGGTCGAGAGACGGCAGGACCATCTTCGAGGTGTTGCTGATGACCGCCAGGAGGCTTCAGCAGCTGGGCGTCAAGGCGAGAGACGGCACGGACTGGCCGCAGAACATGCCGGTGGGCATGATCACGGAAGACGGCATATTCCCCATTACAAACTTAAAAGCCTTTATCAACGCCACGTTCCGCCGCATAAGGATCATAGACGAGAATGGGCAGATCAGAGCGCCGACTGTGGACGACGTCTACAAGATGGGCGGCTACATGGTCCTCGTGCCGACGGGTCGTATGGAGGTGGTGGTGGACGATAGGTGGAGCCAAGCCCTCGGCAGAGAGGTGAGGGTCAGGGTGCACGTCTTCAAGCCTGTTAAATACAGCGTAGAGCAGGAGAGACAGCTGTGGTTTGATGTGCATTACAACTCGCCTTTGGCCAAGGTCCAAGTCCCGTTCCCCACCCCCAGCGGCCGTGTGGAGATCTACAGCATAAACCTGGCCCACGACGTGAGGAGGGTGTTCGGCAAGCCCGTCACCTCCATAGATCCGTCTGACCTAGAGGAGACGAAGAGCGGCGTGGATCCGCTCTTCTCGCCGGTGCCGCTCTACGCCGGGATGGCTAGGCCGGACTACATGTGGGCCGTCGGCCAGCCTACGGAGGACGTTGAGATAAACGGCCTGGCGCCTCCTGACCCGCCGAGGAGGCTTCTGCTCGTGTACCGCCACGGCCCCTACACCCACACCCACAGCGCTACCCAGAACAACCTGCTCCTCGACACGTTGACGCCAGACGAACTCCTAACGGCTTGGATCCACCCAGACACAGCCGCCAAGCTGGGCGTGAAAGACGGCGACTTCATAGAGGTTAGACCTGCGGCGCCTAAGGTGCTGAAGCAGCTGGAGGCCGTGGGCGTTAAGGAGCTACCGACGGCGAGGTTCAGGGTAAGGGTGACTAAGATGGTGAGGCCTGACATCATTGCGATTTACCACTACTGGCTCGTGCCCAGGGGGAGGCTTAGGGTTAAGGCGGAGAAGCTGGCCGGCCTGCGCTCCGGCTTCAGCGACGACAACTACCTCGGCCCGCTTATGGCGAGCAGATTGGGCACAGCGGGGGCCATGGGCAACACGGTAGTGGAAGTGTCCCGGGTGGGTGGGCTATGAGACCGGTGTTTGTAATCGACATAAATAAGTGCGTCGGCTGCCGCGCCTGCGTGGCGGCTTGTGTAGTGGAGCACGGACAGGTGTTCACCGCGGCCAAGCCGGCTAATATGGGCAAGCCGCAGACCGTGAAGCTTAGGACGTGGGTTGAGTGGCGCGAGTCTGAGGACCCGCCGGCGAGGAGGTTCGTTTCCTCGCTGTGTTACCACTGCGAAGATACGCCTTGTCAGAGGGTGTGCCCCACCGGCGCCACCTACAAGACGCCGGAGGGCGTCGTGCTGGTGGACAAGGACCTCTGCATCGGTTGCGGCTACTGCATCATCGCGTGTCCCTACGGGTCTAGGTACAGGCCGGAGCCTCACGAGTGGAGAGAGGCGGAGGAGAAGCCGCTTGTCAAGGAGGCGGAGGCCGGCGTGGCCTACGGCGGCGTCGTCTTTAAGCCGCCTGTGTCTAACAAATGGGCGTTTAGGGTGGACGCCGTGGATAAATGTACCTTCTGCTACCACAGATACAAGGAAGACGGCAAGCTGTGGACGCCGGCGTGCGTCGAGGTGTGTCCCACGGGCTCTAGGCTCTTCGGCGACCTTGATGATCCCAACGACCCGGTGGCCGAGCTTGTGCGGAGGGGCGTTGCCAAGCTGGCGAGGCCGGATCTCAAGACTGGAGGAAGAGTGTACTACGTAGGGGGGCTATGATAGTCCGCAACCAGGTCTGGGGCCTGCCCGTCGCCGTTGAGATGACGTTGCTGGCAGTGGCCAGCTTCGCCGTGGTGTGGGCTTATATCTTCTGGCGCAGGGGGGACGTCAAGGCCGCGGCGGTAGGCGGGGCGCTGGGGGCTGTGTTGCCCGCCGCCGCCCTCGGCATATTGGCCTCCGAGTTGCTGAAGCCGCCGACGGCAGGCATATTGGTGTTGCCTTTGCTCAATCCCCACGCTAATCTATCCAGCTGGATGGTGTGGGGCGCCTCCGGGATATCGCTACTGATATTGCTCTCTCTGTTATTCACCGCGCCTTTGATAAAGCCGTTTGACAAAATAGCGGTGTGGGGCAGAGACAAGAGGGTGATGAACGCGCTGGGTCTCTTGATGTCGGCATTTGGCATCTTCGTAGCATTGTACACCGGGCTGGTGTTGTCGTACGAGAGAGGCATACCGTTTTGGCACAGCGCCGCCGTGCCTCTGCTTGCGTTGTTTATGGGCGTGGCGGCGGGAAGCGGCCTCTACGGGCTGTTGGGCAGAGTAGAGACAGGGAAGTGGATAGCCCTCGGCAGTGGATTAGCCGCGTTGACATGCCTAGTCCATCGCCATCTGTTGCTGATAGGGCCGGAAGCCGCGGCGTTCAGCGCCCAGGGCGCCATGTCTGACTCGGCGGCCTTAGGCGGCGTGGCGTTGGCTCTTGTTGCCGCGGCCGTTGCCATGTTTGGTAAGAGACCCAGCGTGGCGGTCGCAGGCGCCTTGGCGATAGTCGCGGTCTTCTTGATAAGAATTTCGTTGTTGCTCTGGGGAGCCTGGGGCTTTCCCTAACTTCTAGTGTACATAATTGTTCATTTTTTATAATAAAATTTAAAAACCGGTCAAAACTAGACCGTATGGTTAAA
>WYEI01000050.1 GCA_009903905.1 Pyrobaculum sp.
AGAGCTTGCCGTGCTTAACGGAGGCGTCGTCACAGGCAAGGCCTTTGACGACAGAGTGGGCGTCGCTGTCATGCTGTACGCCCTTAGGCAACTGAAGGAGGTGCCCGTGACTCTCTACGCCGTGGCCACCGTGCAGGAGGAGGTAGGCCTACGAGGTGCTCAGATAACTGCGGAGAGGATTAATCCGCACTACGCCGTCGCGTTGGACACCACAATAGCCGCCGACGTCCCGGGCGTAGAGGAGAGACAACACGTTACGAAGATGGGGAGGGGGGTGGCCATAAAGGTGCTCGACGGGGGCCGCGGCGGCCTCTTCATCGCGCACCCAGCCCTCAGAGACCACATCATAAGCATAGCAAGGGAGGTCGGCATTCCCTATCAGCTTGAGGTTCTATACGGCGGCACCACAGACGCCATGGCCATAGCCTTCAGGAGGGAGGGGATACCGGCCGTGGCCCTCTCCATACCGACGAGATACGTCCACTCGCCGGTGGAGTTGCTGGACGTAAGAGATGCGGTCAACGCCGCCACGTTGCTTAGACACGTGATCGAGAAGACGCCGCCCCCAGTCATAGACAAGTTCCTAGAGAGGAGAGTCAAATGAAGAGGCGGCTGGTAGCGGTAACTCTATCTAAGCTTGTACTTATTAGCATAGTTTCCGTCACTCTGTACTACTTCGCCAAGCTGTTTCTGCCTCTTTTTGGGATAGTCCTAGACGCGGAGCAGCTTAACCTGGTGAAGTCCTTGATTATAGTGGTCGCCGGAAGCATCGCCATAAACATCGTGGGAAACGCGATTATAATGTATCTAAGAGATAGGGTGAAGGAGAAGGCGTACGCCGTGGGCAACGTGGTAAAGGTCATCGGCATACTGGCGGTGTTGCTGTTTGCGATATCTATCTCCCGCCTGGGCGCCGAGCTCGCCCTCCTCGGCGGCACCGTGACGGGTCTCGTGCTGGGTCTGGCCCTCCAGCCCGTCTTAGGCAACCTATTCGCCGGCATCATCATATTAACCACGCGGTTTGTGGAGGTGGGCGACATGGTTAGGATAGTTGCCTCTCAAATACCTTACCACATCGCCTCTCTCCCTTCCTACAAGTACTTCTCGCCTGACTACGTGGCGCCGGGGTACAAGGGGAGGGTTGTCGAAATAGGGCTCATCTACACTACCTTAATCCTAGACACGGGCTACGAGCTGAGGGTGCCCAACATGGTTCTCCTGAGCTCAGGCGTCGTGGACTACACACCTAAGTGGAGCGAGAAGCAGGTGGTCCTGGTCAGGGTGGAGCTCCCCCTCCCAGTCATCGACCTAGACAAGCTCGAGGAAGAGATAAGGAAAGCTTTAGAAGGGCTTAACGTCGTGGCGGTGGACTACACCGAACAGAGCGACAAAGACTTCGTCATCGTGCGGGTGAAGCTAGAAATACCGCCTGGCGAAAACTGGAGGGCAGTCAAAAGCGAGGCCCTGAAGCGGCTCTTGAAATACCGCAACGAAAAAATCGGACAAAACCTCCCCCGCTACCTCTGCATCACCAAGGGCATGGAGTGCGCACGGTACCTAACACAGATGTGAAACCGGTCTACCTGTATAGGCTATCCGCGCCTCGTCTGCCCCGTTACGAGGTAATACGCGTGGCCTGCTATGTATACGGCGTGGTCGGAGGCTCTCTCCAGGAGGCGCAACACCACCGTCTCCATCACCTTGCACCTGTCGGCGCCCTTCAACACGTCCAGCAGAGCCTCCTCGTAGCTCTTGTCCACCACCTCGTCGTCTAGCCTCTCCACCTCCTCCAACGCCGAAACGTCGCGGCTGAGAAACATGTCAACGGCCTTAGCCACCATTTCCTTAACCACCCCGCCCACAACCTCAACCCTTTTCGACCAGCAACCTCCCCCCAGTTTCTCAGACACAGCCGCTATGTCAAAGGCGTAGCGGGCAACCCTGTAGAGGTCGTATGAGACAAACAAAGCGCTTTTCAAGAAGCGGAGGTCCGTGGCCACGGGCGAGTACCTAGCGACGGCCTCCATCACGAGGTCCGACACCTCGTCGTGGAGCCTGTGGAGCTTGGAGGCTAGTTCCCTTATTTCCTCCGCCTTAGTCTCCTCCTTAAGCGCCATGGAGAGCGCCTCCACAGCCAGCTTTACGCCCTCCCTCAGCCTCTGCGAGATCTCCTCCTCGGCGATGTCAAGCAACCTCCTCATGGAAGCCTCAACCCACGTCTTTAAAAATTGTTTTCATATGTCACACGCCTAGGTACGCCTTCTTCACATGTTCGTTCGCGGCGAGCTCCTCCGGCTTGCCCTGGAGGATGATCCTCCCGTTTTCAATTACATATGCATAGTCGCTTATCTCCAGCGCCGCCGCCACGTTCTGCTCCACCAGCAACACCGACATCTCCTCCTTAAGCCGCTTCACCGTCTGGAAGAGGTCGCTGACTACCTTGGGCGCGAGCCCGGCGCTGGGCTCGTCTACCAGCAACACCCTGGGCCTCGACATAAGCGCCCGGGCGATGGCCAGCATCTGCTGCTCGCCGCCGCTCATGGTCCCCGCCTTCTGGCGCCTACGCTCCTTCAGCCGCGGAAAGAGCGCATACACAAACTCCAAGGCGTCCTGCATCTTATCCCTGGCCCTCTTCGTGAAGGCCCCCATCAGCAGGTTCTCCTCCACGGTCATCTCGGGGAATAGGCGCCGCCCCTCGGGCACCAGCGCGAGCCCCAGCTCCACCTTCCTGTGAGGCGGCAGCCTGGTCAAGTCTGCGCCCTCCAGCAGTA
>WYEI01000300.1 GCA_009903905.1 Pyrobaculum sp.
GCTCCCACCGTGCCCAAAATACTAGAGGAAGCTGGGATGAAGGGCGTTAAGGCGGCTATCATTATCAGTAGCGGATTCGCCGAGGCGGGCAACGCGGAGCTTGAAAACTGGGTCAAGGCCGTGGCGAGGCAATACGGCGTAAGAGTCTTGGGCCCCAACTGCATCGGCATCTACAACGCCTACACAAACTTCGACACGGTCTTCCTCCCGGCAGACAGAGCAGGGAGACCTCCCCCAGGCCCCCTCGCCTTAATTAGCCAAAGCGGCGCAGTTGCGGCAGCCATAATGGACTGGGCCGCAAGACGCCGCCTGGGGCTGGGGTTCCTCGCCAACTACGGCAACAAGGCAGACGTCACAGAGGTGGAGCTACTGGAGGCGTTCGCCGCGGACCACAGGGTGAAGGTAATCACCGTATACGTAGAGGGCTTTAAATACCCCGGCGAGGCGAGGAGGTTTCTAGAAACGGCGAGAAAGATCGTACCCAAGAAGCCCATAGTGGCGTATAAGGCCGGGAGGGGCGGGGCCGCGCAGAGGGCTGTCAAGAGCCACACGGCAGCTATGGCCGGCGCCTACGAGATGTACCGCGGCCTGTTTCAACAGGCGGGAGTCGTAGAGGCCTCCTCGGTTAGGGAGATGTTTGACATGGCTAAGGCTCTGGCCACCCAGCCCACGCCGCGTGGCAGGAGGGTGCTGGTGGTCTCAGACAGCGGCGGCATGGGCATACAAGCAGTCGACGCACTCGAGGCGCTGGGGCTTGAGGTGCCGGAGGTGCCGGAGAGCATCGCCAGGGAGCTCAAGAGGGAGCTCCTCCCCTTCGCCGCTGTGTCTAACCCCATCGACGTGACGGGCAGCGCGACCGACGAGCACTACAAAATTGTGCTTGACGCCCTGCTCCCCACGGCCTTCTTCGACATGGCGCTGATAGTCACGCTGATGCAGGTGCCAGGCTTGACGAAGAACTTGGCCAAGTACGTGATAGACAGCAAGAGATACGGCAAACCCATAGCCGTCGTCAACTTCGGCGGGAGCGAGCTGGTGCAGAGGTTCGAGGAGGAGCTTGAGGACCAGGGCATACCCGTCTACCCAACGCCAGACAGAGCGGCGAAGGCGCTGTGGGCGTTGTATAAATACGGGGAGGTGAAGAGGAGGTTATGACCCATCCCATAGTTGCTAAGGCCGTCGCGGAGGGCAGAGGCAAGCTGAGAGAAGACGAGGCGTTGGCGCTTCTAAAAGCGTACGGGATACCGACGCCGGACTACGCCGTGGCCCGCGACGAGGAGGAGGCGGTGAAAGCCGCGGAACAGATAGGGTACCCGGTGGCGGCCAAAATAATATCGCCGCAGATAGTCCACAAGACAGACGTCGGAGGCGTCATACTGGGCATAGCAGACCCACAAGGCGTCAGGGAGGCATGTAGGAGGCTCAGAGAGGTGGTCAAGAGGGTGCCCTACGCCGAGCTTGAAGGCGTCCTCATCCAAAAGATGGTGCCCAAAGGCGTTGAGCTCATCGTCGGCGCGGTGTACGATGAGATATTCGGCCACGTCGTGGCCTTCGGCCTCGGCGGGATATTCACCGAACTCTACAAAGACATCTCCATGCGCATTGCGCCAATAGACGAACAAGACGCAGTAGAAATGATACGCGAGGTCAAGGCCTACAAGCTACTCACCGGCTTCAGAGGGATGCCGCCGCGCGACATACCAGCCGTCGTGGACATCCTCATCAAGTTCTCCCGCCTCGTGGAGGACAACCCAGAAATCAGGGAGGCAGACCTAAACCCAGTCATCGCGCTGGAGGAGGGAAAAGGCGCATATGTTGTAGACGCCAGGTTCATCCTCCAGACCTAGCCTCTCTACCCCTCCCCTTTCTACCTCCCCTAAGCGCCGCCACAAGCAACACGGCGGCCACGGCGGCGAGAACCGCAAGACCAGCCCACCCGGAAGAGCTGCCTCGTTGCTCAGGCTGCTACGCGTAGACGGCGACGGGGATGACAACCTCGTCCGAGTACCTACGGCCGTAGGCATCTACACATTCCACATGCACAGTGACGTTGCCGGCGAGGGGTCCAGTGGCGTTGAAGCCGAAGCTTACGACCGTAACAACGGCGAGACCCCTACAGAGCAGTTCTCTGAGGCGGACAGACCGAGGAGAGGCTTGTGTCTATGCACCTTCGGTGTCGTTATGTATCTCGAACTGGTGAGCGGCAGAGGCGGCTCCCTCGTCGCTAAATACTTCACCCGCGATCTAAGGAGAGCGCTCGCCGTCGCCGACAAGCTCAAGGCGGCTGGACTTAGGCCGAACGTAGTGAGATCCGGCCCAAACTACGTGGTGTATATCGCTACTGCGGACCTTGAGGCTGGCAGAAAAAGATTGGGCCATCAGGAGGGCCGTGGCGCTTTATCTCGCCGAAAAGGTGAAGAACGGCGCGCCGAGGCAGAGAGAAATAGCCGAAAAATCCTACAAAGGCACCTTTTTTAATCCTGGCTTGCCGCTCCTTTAAAGCCAACAATAACACCGAGCCACCACATAAAATCAACCCACGCCACCGGAGATCTGTGTCAAAACGCCATAGAAGAAGCAGGGATGGTGGGGCCGGAGGGATTTGAACCCCCGCCCTACGGGTCTGGAGCGCCGGCGCCTTGTAGCCTATAACGGCTAGCAAGTGCTCCGCCGCTCTGCCTGGCTGAGCTACGGCCCCGCTGAGGCTAATTAACAACCGAGTTTTTAAGCTTTCCCCTCGAGGTTTAGG
>WYEI01000038.1 GCA_009903905.1 Pyrobaculum sp.
AAGAAAACCCGGGCCAGATCGCCCTCTTTTAGCTTGCTGTACATAAGCGCCCTCAGCTCCGTCTTCTCCCACGCCACCACCGCCACCGGGGTGAAGCCGAGGTACTCCACCAGCTTTATCCTGCCCCGCGGGAGCTCTATGTCGCCCGGCAAGAGGGGCGCATCGGCTATGTATATGTCTGTGGGCCTAACCCCCACCTGGAGTTTGCCCTCAGGCGCCGGCACGGGCAACTTGACGTCGCCTAGATCCACGTGGTCCCCCCTGCCGACGCCCTCCACCATATTTATCGGCGGATCGCCGAAGAACTGCGCCACGAATACGTTTGCCGGGTTGTTCAAAATCTCGTCTGTGGCGCCGATCTGTTGCACCGCGCCGTTGTTGATGATCATGATGCGGTCGGCAAGGGCGTAGGCGTCGTGCTGGTCGTGCGTCACCAAAATCGTCGTGATCCCCAGCCTCCTCTGCAGACTCTTCACAAACTCACGCGCCGAAACCCTCAGACGGGCGTCTAGGTTAGAAAACGGCTCGTCCATCAGCAGAACCTGCGGCGCCTTCACGAGAGCCCGCGCTATGGCAACCCTCTGTTGCTGGCCGCCCGACAGTTGTCGCGGGTAGCGGTCGAGCAGATGCCCAATCTCAAGCGCCTCAGCCACCTCCTTAACTCTCTTCTCGATTTCATGTCTCGGCAACTTCCTGATCTTAAGCGGAAACGCGATGTTGTCAAACACCTTCATGTGTGGATACAAGGCCCAGTTCTGAAACACCATCCCCACATTCCTCTTGGCAGGCGGCACGTTGACACCCCGCTCAACGTCCACAACAGGCCTATCGCCGAAGAGTATCCGCCCCCTCGTCGGCGCCTCCAAACCGGCAATGCACCTAATAAACGTGGTCTTCCCAGACCCAGACGGCCCCAGCACCACGAGGAACTCCCCATCTCTGATCTCCACAGAGACATCTCTCAGCGCGTAGACGTTGGGAGGAAACACCTTCTCCAAGTTCGAAACAGACACAGAAACCACGACATCTACAAAAGACGAAAATTTAAATGTTAAAAACCATATAAGCCAGCAGAAACAGTTGCCTGTGACTTGGCTAGACGACGTCCAGAAGGCCGCCGCCATAATCAGAGGAGGAAGATACGCCGCAGTTACACACGGCGGAGTCGCCCACATGGACGACACCCTAGCCGCGGCCCTCCTCCACAGACACGGCGCCGAGGCCATATACCGCCACAACGCCGCCGAGGAGGTGCTGTCCGTGGAGGGGTACGTGGTGGTGTTTGACATAGGCGACTCATTCCGCGACAAGTTGCCGGATAGATACGCCGTGTTGGACCACCACGGCGTGGCCGACCCGGCGGAGGAGCCGTCAAGCGTTGTACAAGTGGCGCTGGCGGTAGGCGCCAAGCTGAGGCCTCTGCAGGCCCACCTCATACACCACGTCGACCTCTTCGACCGCTACGGCCCCGCCGCCAAGAGGTGGGCAGGCCCCTACGGCAACTCCCTCAACAACGGCGTCGCCAAGTACTTCGGCGACTTGGCCCCGACAGGCAGGGTAAAGGACGCGAAGTTCCTAGACCTCCTCGCCGACGCCGTATACTCCAGCTTCGAGGCCGACCTCCCCGCCTTCGCAGAGGCGTTTAAGCTGGCCGAGAAGCTCCCCTACGCAGACCTGGCGCAGAAGTTCCCCCGCACCTTCCACACCCTGAAGCTGATGCTGGAGGCGGCAAAGGACCCAGTCTCAGTCTCCATGAGCAGAGACGCGCTTGAGGCGGGCTTCGGCATAGACTTTGCCTGCTACGCCGTCTTGGCGGTCCCCGAGCTCGAGCCCTACGTGCTTAAAGGCCTAGAGAGGCACTACGCCGAGGCCAAGAAAGCCGCCGAGGCCGCGGCCGCCGGTAGATACGCCGTGATAAAGGGCCCCCTCACCGCCGTCGCCGCCGAGGACCACGTGCCCCCAGGCCCCCTCTGGAACGCCCTCCAGGATCTAGGCGTCCTCACAGCCACTGAACCCGCATTCGTCGTAGTTAAAGACAGGAGAAACCCCGGCGCCTACACCCTCTGGCGCCCCGACAGACACGCCAACGCCGTAGACTTCAGAAGGCTCCAAGGCCCAGAGGTGGTGTTCAAACACGCCACGGGCTTCCTCGCAGTGGTGAAGGCTGAAAGCGCCGAAGCCGCCGCCAGACAAGCCCTAGCCCAGCTCCATGCATAACGAGATATTCGCCGACCTAACCGGCCTGGACCTTGGCGAAGCCGTTGCCGAAATAGGCGCAGGCCACGGCACAACCACGCATTGGCTCCTAGCCCGCGGCCACAGGGTGTGCGCCATAGACATAGATCCAGCCGCCGTGGCCCACCTAAAAACCGCTTTCAGACACTTCGTAGAGACCGGGCTCCTCAAGGTGATACACGCCCCCGCCGAGGCCATCCCGCTCCCCGACAGGCACTGCGACTCCGCAGTGTCCGTAGCCGCCCTCCACCACATACGCCACGCCGAGCAAGCCCTACGCGAGATGGCGAGGATAGCCATAAGGCTCGTCGCCGTCTACGACTGGACCCCCGAATCAGCCGGAATCACAAACCCACACAGCCCCCAAGAGCTCAGGCAGAAAATGGAGGAGGCCCTCTCCGTCGCCCAGCACCTAGGCTACCAAATCAGCCGCCGCAGGCTCTGGTACAGACTACTGAAAATCCGCCAGTGACTGCGAGAAAGGGAGGTACCCGTCTAGCTGAAAAGCACT
>WYEI01000049.1 GCA_009903905.1 Pyrobaculum sp.
CGACCCATTCGCAAAAATAAGCCAAACCATCGACCAAATCCTCACGTCGCTAGACAACTTCTTGCAAAACCTAAAAGAAGTGCTGAAAACACACATAACCTCCATCTCGAAAACCCTCTCCGTCATCCTCGGACTCGTCGGGGCGTTGCTGTACTTCTCCGGCATAAACAAATACGGGGGCCGCGGCATGATAATAGGCGCCATACTTCTCTACCTCTTCGCAGAATTCATCACAACCCTCTAGAAAACTTACGGGGCTGGTGCCCTAGCAGAAGGGCTGAGCCACGCATTGTTTAAGATAGTCGAGAAAAATGGTGGACCGGCCGGGATTCGAATTCCCGGGGCCACGGGGTCCTTGAGCAGTGTAAGGCATGGGGGAATTGTCCTCTGCCGCCGGGGACGTCTAGAGGCCGCATGTAGTCCTCTGGTTTCGTCTTGTTGGGCTCCACCATCATTAGGCGAGCGTTGACGGTGTCGCAAAAACGATAAACTGCTTACAGGTGTGCGCCCGCAGGTACTTCTTCACAGGTGTATTCACACCTGTAAGCCTGCACCCGTCAGTCTTTACCTGTAGAGAGAAGGCTTATATAGTGAACCGTAAGAGGTATCATGGAGAGACTCGCAGTTCAACATGCGCCGCTGCGTCTAACATATCATGGAGTTGAACGAAATTAAACAACGTCTAGAGCTTGCGCTGAGGCCTGTTGAGAAGCCGCCGACGCTGGAGGAGGTGCTTGCGCAAGTCTCCACCCGCGGCGTCCTCCGGGGGCCGGTGGACTGGGTCTTCCCGGCATGGATGCTGTACGTCGAATACACAACGCAGAAGATCGCCGAGACGTTTCAGCTCTCGGAGGAGGAGAAGAGACAGTTACTTCACTTCCGGGATGCAATGAAGCAGTTGCTACTGGAGGCGCAGAGGCAGGCAAAGGCCAAGCTGACAGCGCTGTACAAGGCCGTAGCCGAGGGCACGTACAAGGCGGAGGGGAAGAGGCTGTACGCACCGGACGGGACGTGGATGGAAAAAACGAGCCTTGTCCCGCGTATTCCAATCCACGGCATAGGCGTCTCGGTGCGTTTTCCCGACGTGTTGAAGCTACCGTGCGAGAGGCTTGAGCTGTTCCAGCTGGGCTGGAGGGCAAGCGACGAGTTTACCAACAGCCGCAAGTCCAACAGCGACTACGCCGCAATGAAGACTACACAGCCTTGGCAAGTGTTTGCATGGGTGGCGGTGAGATTTGGTGAGCTCTACGCATATGTCGCCTCGGTCAACTTGGCGCGCGAAGGGGCGAGCATAGTCGTGCGCGCCGTCGCGGTAAGCTGGAGGCAAAAATGGAGCAAGGACGAGACGATAAGTCTAGTTGCAGAGAACTTCCGACGTGGGGAGTGGGCGTCTATGCTCACCATGTGGTTAGGAGACGGAAAGGCGAGGTGGCGAGGCATCCTGCGCGGCAGGTACGCGCTGTCGATTGCTGCTAAGGAGCCTTGGAGGCTGGGCTTAGGCGTAAGTACATACGAGGCCATAGTCGCCACTGGCAGGGAGGCGTTTGAGAGGCTTAGGAAGGCGGCTGGCGTATATGGCGAACTGCTGGATCTGCTGAAGGCCCACAAGTGGATCTACATAAAGCTGGCCACAGACGACACCCTCAGAGTAGACCACAAACTAAAGGTAGAGAACGGCAAAATCCATACGAAGCCACATACTGAGAGGCCGAGTAGAACCTCTACCAAGCCGCGTTCCAGGGCGGACAAACCGGGCGCCGTAGCCGTGGCGGGGCTGATAATGCATTTGCGTCTCGTCAGCGGCAGAGGCGGCTCGCTTCTGGCTGAGCACTACACCCGCGACCCAGAAAAGGCGCATGCCGCCGCCGATAAGCTCAAGGCGGCTGGGCTGAGACCCAACATTGTGAGGTCCGGCCCAAACTACGTGGTGTACATAGCCACCACGGACCTTCTAAAGCTTGCAGAAGAAGACGACGCCGTCAGAAGAGCCGTAGCGCTGTACCTCACCGAAAAGGCTAAAAACGGCACGCCGAGGCAGAGAGAAATCGCCGAAAAAATCCTACAAAGACACCCTTTTTTAAACCCAGGCTTGCCGCTCCTACAAAACCAATAATAGCGCCAACCCGCCGCATAAAACCACCCCACGCCACCGGAGATCTGCGTCAAAAACGCCATAGAAGAAAAATGGTGGACCGGCCGGGATTTTTAGGCGGGTTCTCCCCCGAACCCGGGATCTCCCGCGCGCCAAGCGGGCATCCTTCCGCTAGACTACCGGCCCCGCCGTTTTGTTGTCCTGTGTTTAAATTTTTTTCATCCCACTAACTCGGCAGGCGCTGGGGGGCCGCCTCCCCGCCGGCTCTAGGACGAGCCGCCGAGGACAAGGACCGCAAGCCCGCCTGATGCGCGGGTGGCCCCGTCCCGGCGGGCCCTAAAAACACGTCTTTACGGCCGGGGCGAGGAGGCAGCGTGGGCTGTGAAGCTGGTGAAGGTTATAACCGGCGAAGAGCCCCGAGTCGCGCCGATACCCGACGGCGTGTTTAGTATCAGAGGCACAGCAGACACGTAGACGCCCTGGCCCGCTACGAAGAGCTTAGAGAAGCGATAGAGGAGTGAAGCAACCAACGCCGCGGGGGTCAATAGATGCGGGCACAGCTGGCGTAGCCGCGAATTCAACACGTCAAACCACGCCGGTGGTTAGGCCAGAAAAGCCGATGACGCGCCGTTACGCCACTTAAGCCGCTTGTT
>WYEI01000221.1 GCA_009903905.1 Pyrobaculum sp.
CAACTTCGCGACGTATCCGTACTACGCGGTCGAGGGCGTGTCTACAATTGGCTAAGCTTTTTTTCTATCTCTATCTCCTGGATTTTTCTCAAGGCTTTTAAAAACACGGCTCTTGTCTCATCTCTAGTGATGAGTTTCATTGCCTCGTCGCGGGTCGTCCATATATACGCATCATGCTCCTTAGAGAGCGTGACGCTTTTGTCTCTGGCTCTTGCGAGGAAGTAGACAACTTCTCTGTATATTGTGCGTCCTTTTTTGGAATATTTGTAGCGTATCTCTTCTTTAAAGGAGGGTATCAACTCTACCTTTAGTCCAGTCTCCTCTAGGATCTCCCTCAGAGCCGCCGCGACGTCTGTCTCGTGTAGGTGGACTAAGCCGTGTGGGAAGTCCCAGCCGTATCTCCCGTGGAGTAGCAGGTAGAGTACGTCGCGGCTGTCCACCGCGTATACCACCGCGCCAGCTGACCTCTCATAGAAGCGCACATTTATAATTGTTTGAAGTTATATATGTTTACTACCGATTCTTAAACCGTATGGGCAGAAGTACTCTACGCCTAGGTCTTTGTAAAGCGTGGAGAGCGCCCCATATATAACCACCGGCTTGCCCAACTCCTTGGCCTTTTTCACCAGCTCGGCGAGGTCCACATGGTGCAGTGCTCCCGGCGCCACCACCACAACCCGCGCCTGCGCAAGCCACTGATACGGGTTTGAGATGTCGATGAACTCGTATGGCATAAGTCTCCCCTCTACGTCCGCCACGAGTCCGTCTGACAGCGAAAAGAGGACGCTGGCCACAGAGCGGTTGAAGCCGATGAGCAAGACAGGGCCTCCGTATTTCCCAACGACGTACTCCGCAAGTTTCTTGGTGCATCTCCCCGCGTCTCTAGACCGACACACCTCAATCCTCTTGATGCCGGTCTCCCTCTGCTTCGACAAGATGTACATGCATTTGCTCAGGTGGGGGTCTTTCTCCGCCTCCTCCAAGCTGTAGCGACCGGGCTGAACGCCGGCGTCTACCGGGATGTCTGCACAGACGTCGCCGATGCAACATCTGGCTAGCACTTGTCCTTCGCAGAGGTCTACGCCCTCGCGTCGGATTACAGATACTGACAACACTTGTCTATTCCGGAGTTGCAGTTAAATACCTTTGCGCCCTCACGCGCTAGCTAGATTTCGACAGCAGTCGAAACATAATAATATATTCTTATAGTTCGTGAGGGGTATGGAGATCCTTAGGTACGATCTGGTGATAGTAGGCTCGGGCATCGCCGGTCTGCGGGCCGCCACGGCGGCCGCCTGGGCAAGCGGTGGAAAAATCTCCATCGCCATTTTGTCGAAAATACAAGCAATGCGTAGCCACAGCTTATCGGCGGAGGGCGGCATGTCGGCGGTTCTCTACCCTGAGAAGACCAACGACTCGCTTGAGCTCCACGCGTACGACACTGTGAAGGGGAGCGACTTCTTGGCGGATCAAGACGCGGTGCAAGTCTTGGTGGAGTACGCCCCCAAGGAGGTGCGCTACCTGGAAAGAATCGGGGTGCCTTGGACGAGGGAGCCAGACGGGAGGATAGCCCAGAGGCCCTTCGGCGGCATGTCGATACCTAGGACCACCTTCGCGGCGGACAAAACCGGGTTCTTCATAATGTCCACGCTCTTCTCAGAGACCAGGAGGTTCGACAACATACACATATACCACGAGCACTTCGTGACTAAGTTCATAGTGGAAAACGGACAGTTCAGAGGCGTCACTGCCTACGACCTGAGGAAGGGCGAGTTTAAGCTTTTCTACGCCAAGGCCGGCATCATAGCCACCGGCGGCGCGGGCAGGCTCTACCGCTTCACAACCACGGCCCACTCCACCACCGGCGAGACTCTGGGCTACGCGCTTAGGGCGGGTATGGCGATTAAAGATATGGAGTTCGTCCAGTGGCACCCCACGGCGCTTGTGCCAAGCGGCATATTAGTGAGCGAAGCGGCGCGCGGCGAGGGGGGCTACCTCATAAATAAGGAGGGGGAGCGCTTCATGAAGAGATACGCACCGCAGAAAATGGAGCTGGCCCCCAGGGACATAGTGTCTAGGGCTATCTTGACCGAGTGCATGGAAGGGAGGGGGTTCCAGCACGAATCGGGCATGTGCTACGTAGGGCTGGACCTGAGGCACCTAGGCGAGGAGCGGATCAACAAGAGGATACCCTTCATCCGCGAGCTGGCTCATAAATACGCCGGCATCGACGCCTTGTCGGAACCCATCCCCGTGAGGCCTGCTGTACATTACACAATGGGCGGCATCCACACCGACACCTGGGGCCGCGTGTTGACAGCAGACGGGAAGTGGATCAGGGGGCTTTGGGCCGCTGGCGAAGCCGCCGCGGTAAGCATACACGGCGCAAACCGCCTCGGCTCAAACTCCTTAAGCGAGTGCTCTGTTTGGGGGAGGCTAACCGGCGAACAAGCCGCCAAGTACGCGATGGAGACTCCGGCTCTCCCGTCCCCAGAGGAGAAGCTGGTGGAGGCGGCCAAGAAGGAGGAAGGAAGGATCTTCGACGTGCTTCTGCATAAGGAGGTAAACGCGCCAAGTCCCTACGAGGTTAAGAGGCAGCTGAACGACGTCATGGAGGAGCACTTCGGCCCGTTTAGACACGGGTCCTCAATGGCGGAGGGCGTCGCCAAGCTTAAGAAACTAAGGGAGTACACCTCGTTTAGAATAGCCGACGGCAGTA
>WYEI01000193.1 GCA_009903905.1 Pyrobaculum sp.
AAGCTGAACTCCATGGGCTTTCTGTAGTGGCTCATGGCGTAGGCCAGCCTCAGCACCTCTCCGCTGTATTTAGAGAGGACCTCGTTAAGCGTTATGACGTTGCCGAGAGACTTAGACATCTTCTCGCCCCGCACCGTGAGGTACCCCACATGTATCCAATACCTAGCGAAGTTGTCTACGCCGAAGTAGGCCTTGGCTATGGCGATTTCGTTCTCGTGGTGGGGAAATATCAGGTCTGCCCCACCGCCGTGGAAGTCGAAGGGGGCACCCAGATGCTTCGTGGACATGACGACGCATTCCAGATGCCAGCCCGGCCTCCCGGGACACCACGGAGAGCTCCACCAAGGCTCGCCGGGGCTCCAACTCTTCCAAAGAGCGAAGTCCAGCGGGTTCTTCTTCCCCGGCTCGGGCTCCACCCTGGCGCCAGCCACGAGCTCCTCGATCTTCTGCCTCGACAAGACGCCGTAGCCCGGCACCTTCGACACCTCGAAGTAGACCGAGCCGTCGGGGGCGGCGTAGGCGTATCCCTTCTCCACCAGGGCGGAGATCCAGCTGACCATCTCCTCCACGTTTTCGGTGACCCTGGGATATGCGTAGGCCGGCTTGATGAAGAGCCTTTTATTCAGCTCGAAGAACTCCGCAATATACCGCTCCGGCACCTCTCTCCATCTTCTATACGCCTCGTGGCCGAACTCCTCCTTGGCTCTGTTTATTATTTTGTCGTCTATGTCGGTGAAGTTTATCACAAGCCTCACCTCGTACCCCTTGGCTTCTAGATACCGCCGAAATACGTCGAAGAAGACGTAGACCCGGCCGTGGCCCACGTGTACGTGGTCGTAGGGAGTTATGCCGCAGACGTAACCTCTGGCGAGGCCCGGCGTGTACGTGACGAAGTCCTCAACCTGCCTCGTCGCCGTGTTGAAGATCTTCACATCGATGCGAAACCTCAGTGTTAAAAATAGTGCGCATCGGTCTTGAGCCGGCAAGGAGCCTGGCTGGCGACGACACAAGAATAAGGAGAGCCGCGGGGTCTCGTGTGCAGATCGCGGCGATGTTTGCAATGTTTATATATCTGTGTCATCTTGGGGGCGTGGCTTTTTCTGAGGTTGAGAATAAAGTGAGATCTCTCCTCTCCGGCGCTGAGATCACTAGGGTGAGCTTTGAGGGGCCTAACCTCTGTATCTACGTAAAGAAGCCCTCCGAGGCTCTACTCGATATGGTTGGCGAGGTTGCCAAGACGTTGAAGAAGCGGGTTGTGTTGAGGGTCGACACCGGCAACAGGATGCAGGAGAAGAAGGCGGAGCAGATAATTAGAGAGCTGGTGAGCGACGTCGAAGATGTGGTTTTTGAGGAGGGCGGCGATGTGTATATCTACTTGGCGAAGCCCGCGCGGGAGAGGGAGCTCCGGGCGGCGGCTAGGGAAGTGTTTGTAAGGACTGGGTGGAGGGCTGTCATAGAGAGCGGGGTGCCGCGGGATAAGGTGAGGTTGCCGACGCATGAGGTTGTGGGGGTTCGCCGGATATTCCACGGCGCCTACGCGCAGAGGAAGGAGCTTATGGAGTCGCTGGCCCGGTATATACATCAGGAGCCTGTGGTTAAGGAGGGGCCTATTACCGTGGCTTTTCTCGGGGCTGCCATGGAGGTGGGCAGAAGCGCGATACTTGTGAGCACCACCGAGAGCAACGTCTTGCTAGACTGCGGCCTTAAGCCCGGCCAGTACGATGAGGATTTCCCCCTGCTAGACGCCGTGGATCTAGACAGGCTAGACGCAGTTGTTTTGACCCATGCACATATGGACCACGTTGGTTGTCTCCCCCTCCTGTTTAAGTACGGCTACAGAGGCCCCGTCTACATGACGGACCCCACGAAGTACCAGACCTACATCCTCCTTACAGACTACGTGGAGCTGAAGGAGCGGGAGGGTCTTCAGCCGAGCTTTTCGAAGGCCGACGTGGAGGCCGTGATATACCACACCATAACGCTCGACTACGAAGAGGTGACCGACATAGCCCCCGACATAAAGCTGACCTTCTACGACGCCGGCCACGAGATCGGCTCCGCCATGGCCCACCTGCACATAGGCAACGGGAGGTACAACATACTATACACCGGCGACTTCAAATACGGAAAGACGAGGCTTCTGAACCGCGCCGTCTCCAAGTTCAAACGCGTGGAGATGTTGATCATGGAGTCCACATACGGCGGCAGAGACGACGTGCAGCCGCCCAGGGTGGAGGCGGAAAACGCCTTGGCCAAGCACGTGTCTGACGCCGTGTCTAGAGGGGGCAAGGTGTTGATACCGGCGTTTAGCACGGGGAGGGGGCAGGAAATACTCTACATACTTAACAAGATGATCGAGGGAGGACTCATCCCGAGGGTTCCCATCTATGTAGACGGCATGATCGTGGAGACGCTAAACGTCTACCTCATGTATCCCCACTACCTCAACCCAGAGGTCGCTGAGGAGGTCTACGGAGGGGTCAACCCCTTCGCCACCTCCGGGAGCGTTGTTATCGTAGACCGCGCCAAGCGTGTGGAAGACAGGATAAACCAGATAGCCAAGATAACACAGAGCGAGGAGCCTGCGATCATCATAGCGCCGCACGGCATGTTAAACGGCGGGCCTGTTGTGGATTACTTCGCCCAGCTGGCCCCCGACGAGAGGAACAAGCTTGTCTTTGTGTCTTATCAAGCTGAGGGTACTCTGGGCAGGAGG
>WYEI01000152.1 GCA_009903905.1 Pyrobaculum sp.
AGGTTCTTCACGGGCCTGATGTTGGCGTAGAGCGTATACCTCATCCTGATTAGCGACGTCACGTCGTAGGCGGATTCCCCTATGGGGCCCTTGAAGATTATGTCGGCCGCGTCGGCTAGCTTCAACGCCTCGGGCGGCATGGCGACTCCGTGTTTCCTCAACGCGACGTCGCCAGCCTCCGCCGTCTTTACCTCAAGGTCCACCCCGAACCTCCTCGCCGCCGCGTCTATCACCCTCAGCGCGGCGTCTACGACCTCGGGCCCTATCCCGTCGCCGGGTATAACCAAGACTTTATACGGCATACTGAGGCGATAGGCCTCCTTTATAAGCTCTGACTAGTTCCTTCAACATATTTTCGTCTATCCTCACCTTCTTAACTGCGAGGTTCTTCACGGTCTCCATCACGTAGCTCACCAGCGCCTCGCTGGGCTCAACGCCCATGTTCTTCAGGGCCCACTCCACTGCGTGCCTGCCTGAGTGTTTACCCAACACGATCCTCCTCCTGTTCCCCACGTCCTCCGGCCTCATGGGCTCGTAGGTGAATGGGTTGTTCAGAACCCCGTGGACGTGGATCCCAGCCTCGTGGCTAAACGCGTTTTCGCCGACAACCGCCTTGTTGGGCGGCACCGGCACTCCGAAGAGCTTGGAGACCAGCTGAGACAGCTCATACAGCTTCTCCAGCCGGACGTTGGTCCTCATGCCCAGCAGGTAGTGCACCGCGGCGACCACCTCCTCCAGGGCGGCGTTTCCAGCCCTCTCCCCGAAGTTGTTGACCACCACCTGCGCCACGTCGGCGCCGTTTTCAATCGCCGTTATTGTGTTGGCGACGGCCATGCCGAAGTCGTCGTGGCAGTGGACGTGTATGGGGACAGGCGGAAGCCTCTCTCTGAGGTAGCGGATTAGGTAAGCCATGCGGCTGGGGGTCATGACCCCCACGGTGTCTGGCACGTTGATCTCGTCTGCGCCGGCCTCCACGGCGGTTTTGTAGGCGTCCGCCAAGAAGGACAGATCGCTCCTTGTGGCGTCCTCCGCGCTGAAAAGCACCCTCACGCCGTGGGATTTAGCGTACTCCACCACCTCCCCAATCCTCCGCAGAGCCTCCTCCCTTGAGATGCCAAGCTTGTACTTTAGATGTATGTCGGAGGTCGCTATGAAGACGTGGACCACGTCCACGTCGGCCGAAACGGCGGCATCCACGTCGCTTTTCATCATCCTCGCGAGGCTCACAACCTCCGCCCTAGACACCTCCTTCGCTATCTGCCTAACCGCGATGTGCTCATCCCTCGACACCGCGGCGAAGCCTGCCTCGATCATGTCTACGCCGGCTTCGTCTAGCGCCAGTGCTATCTCCATCTTTTCATCCACAGACAAAGCAACGCCGGGCATCTGCTCGCCGTCTCGAAGCGTCGTGTCGAAGATCTTGATTACGCGAGCCCCGATACCATAAACCCCGGAACACCCAGCTATATAAATTTTACCTCCATTTATATATCCCGTCGCGGGGCAATAAGGATTATATATTTAGTAAATTCCTCCGCCCATGAAGATCCGCGGGAGGGCCATCGTATACGGCGACAAGATAGACACCGACGTCATCATACCGGCCAAGTACCTAGTCTACACAGACCCGGCCGTGCTGGGCCAGCACGCCATGGAGCCCCTCGACCCCGAGTTCCCCAAAAAGGCCAAAGGCGCGATTCTCGTGGCTGGGCGCGCCTTCGGCATGGGCTCCTCAAGAGAGCAGGCGGCAATTGCGCTAAAAGGCGCAGGCGTCCTCGCGGTGGTGGCGGAGAGCTTCGCCCGCATTTTCTTCAGAAACGCCATCAACGTGGGCCTCCCGGTCCTGCAAGTGCCGGGGATAACAAAAAAGGTAAGAGAAGGCGACACGCTTGAGGTGGACCTAGAGGGGGGGTACTGCTACAATCTCTCCACCGGCGAAAAAATAGAGGGAAAGCCCATCACTGGTCTTCCTCTAGCGATCCTTAAATCTGGCGGCTTGCTGAACTACTTAAAACAAGTAAAGATCTAAACACATTCTTACAGATAAAAAACAGTATATCTTCTATTAACATCAGAATGTTTTCATGAACCGCCTAGATAAGCTATAAGGAGACTCTATTTATTCATCTGGAGTAAGGCTTAATTACTCAATACATCCCGTAAGATCTAATGTGCGGAATCTTTGGAGTATATAGCCTGCTGAATGAATACATAGATGGTAGCGTAGTGATTAAGGCTCTTGCTGTGATGAGGGAACGCGGCACTAGACACGGCGCCGGCGTTGCCCTCTACGCCCCTTCCCCCCACGACAGGGTTAAGTTCTTCGCACACGTGCCTCCCCCAGACGCCGCCGAGGTGTATAAGCTACCCAGCGGCGTATACGACGTAACTAAATACGGCGATGGAGACGTAGACGGCGTGGTCTACATGAGGAGCAGGTGGCTCGACGTGTATAAAGTGATCGGGTGGCCCGAAGACATCGATAAAATGTACAGAGTATCCGAGAAGAAGTCGCCGGCTTGGCTAGGCCACACCAGATACCCCACCAACAGCCCCGGCGGGTTCCCCTACTACAGCCACCCCTTCTCCGCCGGCGACGTCGCCATTGTGCACAACGGCGACCTCAGCTCCTACGGCGCCAACCTCAACCTGCTTAAATACGGCTTTGGACACGGCGGCTTCACCGGCAACGACAGCGAGGCGAT
>WYEI01000251.1 GCA_009903905.1 Pyrobaculum sp.
GGAAGGCTGACCGCGGCGTATTGCCCCAAATGCGGGAGGCTCTTCATGCCGCCCAAGATGTACTGCCCCTACGACTTCGAGGAGGTCAAAGAGCTGAGGGAGGTGGAGCAAGTCGGCGTCGTGGAGACCTACACCGTTGTGGAGAGGGACTTCTACGGCGAGCCGCTCCGCGAGAGAAAAGTGCTGGCCTTCATAAAGTTCCCCGGCGTCGAGGGCGGGTTGATCCACTACGTCAAGACAGACAGGCCGAGGATAGGCATGAAGGTGAGGCCCAAGTGGAGAGAGGAGAAGAGGGGCCTCGTCACGGACATAGAATACTTCGTAGAGACATGACGCTTCTTACACAAGAACACGAGCTGGTGAGGAAGGCCACGCGAGAGTTTGCAGAGAAGTACGTAGAGCCCGTGGCTAGGAAGATGGATAGAGAGAACTACTACCCGCGGGAGGCCATTAGGGAGGCGGGGAAGCTGGGCATCTTGACGCCGACTGTGCCGGCGGAGTACGGAGGAGGCGGAGGCGATTTGAGGACCGCGGTCGTCGTCCTCGAGGAGCTGGGCCGCATCAGCGGCGGGTTTAGCCTCCTCGTGGAGGCCTACGGCATACTCTTCGCAGACGCCGTCAATAACTTCGCCTCGAAGGCGCAGAGGGAGGAGGTTCTTCCAAAGGTCGCCGCCGGCGATAAGATAGGCGCCTTTGCCTTGTCGGAGCCTTGCTGCGGCTCCGACGCGGCGGCTATACAGACTAGGGCAGAGAAGAGAGGGGGTGAGTGGGTGATTAATGGCGAGAAGATGTGGATAACCAACGGACTATACGCCGACTACTACCTAGTGGCCGCCCGGACGGGGAGGAGGGAGGATAGACATAGGGCAATTACTCTCTTTCTACTAAAAAGAAGTAGATGTATAGAGCCGTCGCCCATAGAGGTGATGGGCGTAAGAGGGACGGGCACAGCTGGGATGAAGTTTAACGACTGCGTAGTAGGCGGCGATGACGTCGTTGGGGAGGTAAACGGCGGCTGGAAGGTACTTATGCATACGCTAGATGTGGGGAGAGTTGCCGTAGCGGGTGTCGCCTTGGGCGTCGCCAGGGGGGCTTTTGAAGAGGCCTTGGCCTGGGCGCGTCGGAGGGAGGTGTTCAACAGAAAACTTGTGGAGTTTCAAAACGCTCAGTTTGAATTAGCCGAGATGTTGGCCGCCGTCGAGTCCATAAGAGCCTTAACTTACTACTCCGCGTATCTCTACGACACCAAGTCGCCGGAATTTATGTTGATGTCTCATGTGACTAAGCTCCACGCGGCGCGGCTCGCCGTTGATGTCACTAGACGCGCCGTGCAGATGGAAGGAGGCTTCGGCTACAGCAAGGAGAGCAAAGCCGAGATGTTTTACCGCGACGCCAAGATACTGGAGATAGGGGAGGGCACCAACGAGATAATGAAGTACGTCATCTACCGCTACATAGAGAAAAACCTGTAATGCCCTTCGAAACCAGGTTCTTCATATACTGGTCTCAGACAGACGCCGCGGGCATAGTCCACTTCGCCGAGTTCTTCGAAATTGTGGAACACGCCGAGGAGGAGCTCTACCGAACCCGCGGCGTGCTTCACCACCACAGCAGACTGCCCCGGGTAGAGGCCCACGCCACCTTTAAATCGCCGCTACGGCGGGGGGACCAAGTACGCGTTGTACTAAGACCCCTAGAGATACGCGATAAGGTCATAAAATACGGCTTCGAGATCTTTAATGAAACTACAGGCGTACTCTCAGCAACAGGCTACGTCGTGGCGGTATGTGTAAATGTTGAACAAGGAGGGTTGAAATCCGCCAAGTGTCCACAAGAGCTGTTGGACGCCTGGAGAAACATCAACTAGGTCGAGCGACCGCCACTACGCGTTGCGGCGTCAAGGTAGGACCAAGCAACCGCGTAGTGGTGAGTAGACGCAAAACAGATCGGCGGATGCCATAAGCCTAAAAATTTAAAAATTCTGAAAACTATTTCCACAGCGCGGGCGGCCGTAGCTCAGCGGGAGAGCGCCCGGCTGAAGACCGGGCGGTCCCGGGTTCAGGCTAGAAGCCGCCAAAAAGTCCCGGCGGCCGCACCATCTTTATCCTCAGCCGTAAGTGTCGTAGATAGCCGTGTGTTTCTGCAGAGTTCTACGTCAGAAGTCTCGTCGGCGGTCTTTCCCCAGCTGAGGGGCGCTGTGTACACGTTCTGTTTCTTATCCAAGATCCAAAGGGCGCATCCCCGGCTTGATCTAACGGCGAGACTGTCTGTGGGGCCACCTGATGTTTGGATCTAAGCGAAACGTCTTTAATTTGGGGGGTTATGTGTCTATGTGAATCGGGTGTTGGTTTCTGTGGTTTTGAGTTCGTTTGTTGCTCCTTTCTCCACCAGCGCCTTGGGTGTGTCTCTGCCTCTTGTGGCTAGGGATTTAGGAGCCGCTTCTGTGGATTCGGTGGAGGCTCTTGTGGCTTTGACGCTTGCGGTGGCTATGTTTGTGCTTCCTCTGGGGAGGGCGGCGGATCTGTTGGGGCACGTTGTGGTGTTTAGGATGGGTCTGCTTCTCGCCATGGCTGGCTTCGCCTTGGCGTCTCTCTCGCCTAATTTCCTCATGCTCTGCGGAGCCCTCGCCGTGGGCGGGGTGGGGCTGGCGGCGGTTTTTGGAAGTAACAACGCCCTGCTTTTTCAAGCCGTGGCGCC
>WYEI01000256.1 GCA_009903905.1 Pyrobaculum sp.
CTCGCAGGTCCGCAGGTTGTCGAGGCTATGGCCAGGGCTTTTGAGACGCAGAGGGGGGAGCTGGTGGATAAGCTACTTGCGGCGCTTGAGGCGGGGGAAAAGGCGGGAGGCGACAGAAGAGGCAAGCAGTCTGCGGCGGTGCTCGTGTTGAGACCAAACGGCGGCTACCTAGGGCTCAGCGACGTGTATGTGGACATTAGGGTAGACGACCACCCGGAGCCCGTGGCCGAGCTCCGCAGGATCTTCAAGATATGGGAACTAGCCTTGTTGCAGAGAGACAACCCCAGCGACGTGGTGGTTAAGAAAGACGTCGCGGCGGAGGTTCAGTCCATATTGAGGAGACTCGGCTTCTACAGAGGCGACGTGACGGGCACGTGGGACGAGGAGACCGAGAAGGCGTTCAGGGAGTGGGCCGGCTACGAGAACTTCGAAAACAAGATAAGAAATGACGACAAGATATGGGGCTCGGTGTATCGCTACCTAAAGGAGCTATCTAGGCGGCTCTAGGTCGATAGGCAAGATTCCAACCGGCCGCAGGCCCCACATAAACATCTCGAGCTTTACCGCATGTGCACCAACCCCTAGCTCCAGGGCGCGCCTCAGCGCCTCCGAGAACCTCCGGTCCATGTCCCAGTTGGGGGAGAACTTCACCGCCCCCTTCCTAAAGACAAGAAAAAGGACATGCGCCTCGAACCCCTCCGACACCGCCTTCGCCAGCTCCTCCATGTGCCGCGCCCCCCTCGAGGTGGGGGCGTCTGGGAACAGCGCCCTCCCCTCGGCCTCAAGGGTCACCCCCTTCACCTCCACCAAGGCCCCCCGCCCGCCTGGGCTCCGGAGGAGTAGGTCGAACCTACCCCCGCCGAATCTGGGCTCAAACCGAAGGAGCTGGTAGCCGCGTAGCACTACGCCGCTTTCTATAAGCCACGCGGCAATTTTGTTGTGCCGCGCCGAGTCCACCAGCACCAGCTCGTCGTTTAGCTCCACGGCGAGTAGGTAGTACTGGGTTTTTCCGCCTTGCCTCCTCCGGGCCCAGATCTTAGCCTCCGGGCGGAGGAGCTCTTGCAGTCTGCCGGGGTCGTGGATGTGGACAAGGGCCTCCCCGCCCCCTATAAGCGCCACGCCGGCGAACCTGTTAAGCCTCTTCACGAAGATACCCTCGGCGTCTGGCTCCTCGATGGGAAAATACATATACCACATCACATCTTGATTTATATGTCGTTTTTCCGGCTCAAAATCCCCCTGCCCGGCATGGAGCTGGGCCACGTCAACGTCTACGTCTTGCGATGTGGAGACGGCTACGGCCTCATAGACGTGGGCTTAGCCACCTACGACGCCGCTCTCTCGCTGGTGAGGGGGCTTAAGTCGCTGGGCATAAAGCCGGCCGAAATAACGAAGGTATACGTGACGCACTTCCACGCAGACCACATAACCCTGGCGCAACTCCTAGCCGAGGTAGCCACTCCAGACTTGTACATAGGGGAAAAGGAGCTTATGGACATCGCGACATCTTTCGAAGAGCTTGCAAAAATGTACGCGGAGGAGTACAAAAGACACGGGGCGCCTCCAGACGTGGCTGAGGCGTTTCTAAAGGTGCACCCCATGGCCCGGTTTAGGAAAGCTTTTGAAGACGTGTGGAAGCTGGACTGGAGGCCTGTGAGAGACGGCGATGCGCTCGACTGTGGGCTCAAGGCCGTGTGGACGCCTGGCCACACCCCCGGGCACGTGGTTTATGTGGCCGACTGCGGCGTCTTCACCGGAGACCATGTATTACCTAAAATCACGCCTAATATCTCCTGGTACCCAATACCGGACTTCAACCCCCTCAAGGAATATCTACAAAGTCTTAGAAAGGTCTCACGGGCCACAAAAGCCTTCCCGGCTCACGGCGACGAGATACCGGACTTGTCCACACGCGTCGCCGAGTTGTTAAGCCACCACGAGAGGAGACTCGCCGAGGTGTTGAAACTATTAAAAGAGCCTATGACCACCTACCAAATCGCCCAGAGGATGGCATGGGACGCCGGGCCTTTTGAACAATTCGATGTGTATAACAAAATATTTGCAATAGGAGAGGCGTACAGCCACCTCCTCTACCTAGAGGAGCAGGGCGCCGTTAGACGTATAGAGAAAGACGTGGTGTATTGGACCCGTTAGCCGCCAAAGGGAGGAATTATCTGGACCACATCTCCCTCTTTCAAAACCGTATCTAAGCCCTGGAGAAAGTCTATAGAGCGGCCATTTATCCATATGTCGTGCATCGGAATTACGACTCCGTTTCTTAACAACTTGTTCTTTAGCCCAGGGTATGTGCGGTCTAGCGCATCTATAACCTCGGCCACCGTGGTGCCGTCTCTTACCTCAAGAACCACAGTAACTACGTCGTAGGTGTCCAAACCAAAGTACTTCGGCCCAAAAATCTTCACCGTAATCTTCACCAGATTCACATCTTTATCATTTTTTAAAAATAGCCACCGACGCCTACCCCGCAGTCAACCAGATGAGAGAAGTGGTGCGGGGGGTGGGATCTGTCCGGCGACTTTTCCCGCCATTGAACCCACGCAGGCCTACGCCACAGGGACCTAAACCCTGCCCCTCTAGCCGGGCGGGCAACCACCCGCCCCATTGACCTGGCTCGGGCACCCCCGCCGACTCCCGTAACGTGTTTGTTTAAAAGTTTTTTGGGCTTCCAGGGCTT
>WYEI01000230.1 GCA_009903905.1 Pyrobaculum sp.
CCGGGGGGCCCCACCTTCGCCCACTCTATCACCTT
Organism: Pyrobaculum sp.; assembly: GCA_009903905.1. The sequence goes on from WYEI01000230.1 coordinate 36, forward strand.
CTCCACGGCGTCGCGAGGACCCTCGAGCACGGCCTCTACGGTCCTCCCGTCTGACCTGTTGCGGACCCACCCCGCGACGCCGTAGTAGGTAGCCACGTCTTTCATGGCGCGGCGGAAGAAGACCCCCTGCACCTTCCCCCTAACGAAGAGGTGGGCCCTCACGCGCTCCATACCGGAGACAACACACTTTTTTATATCACTTAACTCTCTTTATGCTTCACCTCGTGGACTACGCCCTCCTAAAGCCGCACCTAACTCTGGAGGAGGTGAGACTAGGCGCAGAGAAGGCGGAGAAACTCGGCGTGGCCTCCTTTTGCGTAAACCCCGTCTACGTCCCGTACGTAAGAGACGTCTTGCGGCGGGTTAAGCTGTGCGCGGTGGTGGACTTCCCCTTCGGCGCCATGTCGACCCCCCTCCGGGTCAAGTTGGTAAGTTGGCTAGCCGACTGGGCCGAGGAGCTGGACGTGGTGGCGCCCATAGGCCTCGTCAAGTCTAGGAGGTGGGCGGAGGTGCGGCGTGATCTAATCAGCGTGGTGGGGGCCGCCGGCGGCAGGGTGATAAAGGTCATAGTGGAGGAGCCCTACCTCACCGACGAGGAGCGGCACAGGGTGTACGACCTCGTGGCTGAGTCGGGGGCCCACTTCATAAAGAGCTCCACTGGCTTCGCCGAGGAGGCCTACGCGAGGCAACTGGGCAACCCCACACACTCCACGCCGGAGCGCGCCGCCGCCATCGCTAAATACATACGAGAGAGAGGCTACAAACTCGGCGTCAAGATGGCCGGCGGTATAAGGACCAAGGAACAGGCCCGCGCCATAATAGAGGCGGTGGGGTTTGGAGAGGACCCAGCCAGGGTGAGGCTCGGCACCTCAACGCCGGAGGCGTTGCTTTGATCCTTAGCTGTCGCCGCCGGCGTGGCGCGGTCTACTTGTCTTCGCCCACAGGTAGGTGGCTAGTTAGGAGCTTCCATAGGGCGAGGGACAACACGCCTAGGGCCACCAAGACGGGTAGCGCTGGGAGGAGCTGGTCTATGAGGCTCTGCGCCTCGTGCTCCCTTCCCTCTCTCCTCAGCCGCGCGGCCTCCTCTGCCCTCCCCAGCACCTCCCGGCGCCATTCCTCCAGTTGCCTCTGTCCCGCCTCGGTCAAGACGTATCGCTCCCCGAAGAAGGTGGGTCTCCTCTCCACGAGCCTCTTCTCCTCCAGAAGCCGAATCACGGCGTAGACGTCGTGGGGCTCCAGGTCCAGAAGCCGCGCGATTTCCTCGGGCGCCTCACCGGCATCAATAGCCTCCAGCACCAGGTAATGTTCCATTTTCACAAGACCAGTAGCGCACCGCCTTAAAAAATATGTGGTGTTTAAGGCCGCCTCCTGTTCATCCAGATGACGAACAACGCGGCAAGGATGATCACCACCAGCCAAGCCAAGACGTGCCAGAGGGGTATCCCGCCTCCCCCCGATTTGGCCACGGTGACCCACCCAGCCGTCGTGGTGGCCGCGGGCTGGGCCGGCGATGTGGCCGTGGTCTGCGTCGGCACCTCGCCGCCTGCCTCCACATACCACTGAAGCACCAGCGCCCTTAGGCGGTCGGCCAGTTGCGGGTTGTATATCAGGAGGCCTACCTCCCTGTTGCGTTGGATGGAGTAGTAGCCGATGTTGATGGAGCCCACGTAGAGGTAGGGCCCCACCACGATGATCTTCGCCACCAAGTCCTGGTCAACCGCGGCTTTTATGTCGGCGTCTGTCCTGGCAACCACGGCGAAGTACCTAGGGTGCTGGAGGATGAGCGGCACAAGGCCTGAGTCCATGTAGATCTGCTCCATGGCGACGTAGAGGTCGCCCTTCTGCGTGAGGATCCACTCCAGCCCCTCCTGGGAATTTATTGGGGATACCAAGACGCCGGGGAAGTTGTAGCGGGGGTACCGCCCGTGGAAGTCGTTCAGCACTATGGCCGCCAGCTGGCGCGCCAGCGTTGCGTTTCTTATCACCAGCATAACGCCTTTGTTATTCCTGAAGCCGGCGGTGGTTGGGTTTATGTTGCCGATTATCACAGTCTCGTTGTCGATGACGTACAGCTTCGTGTGGACGTTGGGGAAATCCCCGTTCCACCTCACCTTCACCTTATTGTCCTCGAGATACTTCGCTATGTCTCTGGCCTGCTGGGGAACCCCGCCGTAGACGTTAGCCGACAGAACCACGTAGACGTCCACTCCCCGCCTGGCCGCATCCACAAGCGCATCAGCCAGCGGCTTATACGTGAAGACGTACACCTCCATGTACACAGCCTTCTTAGCCGACTTGACGTAGTCCACTATCTTTGTCGTGTTCACCGGCGAAACCAACACTGTGCTGACCTCAAGCCTGATGGGGCTAACTGCAAACACCAGCACCCCCAGCAACAAGACCCACAGCAGAAGACGCATATGCATGAGGTAGGGGGGTCTATTAAATTTATGCTCTAGACCCGCCTGCTGTTAAAGCAGCGGCCTGGGTTCTCATAAAGAAACGTCAACCCAGTTGCTCCGCAGACACCATAAGTGCTTTTCAGCTAGACGGGTACCTCCCTTTCTCGCAGTCACTGGCGGATTTTCAGTAGTCTGTACCAGAGCCTGCGGCGGCTGATTTGGTAGCCTAGGTGCTGGGCGACGGAGAGGGCC
>WYEI01000031.1 GCA_009903905.1 Pyrobaculum sp.
ATCAGTCGTATAACAAACTCGCCGTGCCTATGCCCCATGGCGTGGAGTTGCTCGATCTTAGGGTTGAGCTGGCGCGAGGCGAGGCCCCGGGTAAGGCCGCGGCCAGGTTTAGGGAGGCCGTGGCCAAGGCCGTGAGGGATGCGTTGGAGGGAGTCGCGAAATATGTCCCGCTAGATGCCCAGTATCTATACGACGTCTATCTCTCTAAGAGGCTGCGCCACGTCGGGTCTATCGACTTAGCGACCATAAGGGAGGACTTCTATAGGGACCCTGATCTGCCCATGGTGGAGCCCGGGAAGGCGCTCACAGAGGCTTTGGCGAAGCTGGCCGAGAATGGGGAGATAGTGCTCTCCTGCGGAAATTCGTGGTACTGGCCGCAGGTACTTAGAGAGGTCAGGAGCTTGCCAGAGGGCGAGGAGACAGCCAGACTTAGGGAACTTCTAAACTGCGATCCCGAGAGGGCGATAAGCGTGATGAAGGAGGTCCCGGGAGAGGTGAAGTCGCTTCTAGAGGAGGCGAGGAGGAGGGCCAGGCCAGCCGCGGCGGCGGAGGCGACGCCTGCGGCTGTTAAGTGCGAAGATGTGGAGAAGCCGTTGGCTGAGGGCGTGGGTGTACAAGCCAGAAGTCTCGTAGTCGTTGGCAACGACGCGACGGCGGTTTTGCACTTTCTACAACAGTTGAGGAGTCTTAAATACTTCCAGCTAGTTGACGCAAAGGCCGAGGCCGTGTTTAAAGACGGGGGTGTGGAGTCGAATTGGACCGCCAGAGGCGTCGGCGAGGTGGAGAAACTTGTAAAGTACCTAAATACGTTGACTGCGGAGGGCGGCGAGGCGTCGATCACCGCGACCTTCACCGTGAGGGAGAGAGTGGTGCCCCAAGAGGCGGCTGAGCTCGCCAAGGCGTTTAAGAACCTAGACATAAGGGTACGCGGCTCCGTCTGCAGAGGGGCATGATCACGCTCAGAATGGGTGGACGGAGGGCAACCCTTATGCAGAGGGGCAGACGCATAGCCTCGTTCTCCGTGGAGGGGCTCACGTGGTGGCGTGAGCTTTTCGGCGACGTGATGCAGATAGACGACTCCTTCGCCAACCTGGAGAAAGTTGCTAAGGCCTACCTCTTCGCCAAGCTGTACCCCTACGTGCACGAGAAATATAGGCTAGTCAAGACCCTACGCGAAATGGACGACTTCGCCGCCGTATATTGGATGTGGGAGGTGAAAAACAAAGGCCTTAGGGCTATAGTAGCACTAAAAAAACTCTATACAACTAACCTAAAGTAAGGAATATTTCCTGAATATTTATGACGAAAAATTCACATAGAGAAGGTATACGATTGGCAAGAGAGCTGATCAGCATAGCGCTAGAGGATTTCGATACGGCCAGGCATCTTTTTGGTGTGGGCCGATTCCGCTGGGGTCTCATCGCGCTTCAGCAGTCGCTTGAAAAAGCCATTAAGGCCATCTTGCTTAGTCTATGTATTATCGAAACAGAAAAGAGTCTTAAAAAGAAGATTTCGCATAAGGCAACTACACGAATCTTTCATATATTGATAGAGTTTTCAGAAAAATTAGAAAAGGCGATCGAGGTTCTTAAGGATATGTTACGTCAGATGCCAGGAATAACGTTAGCTCCACTTGAGACTCTACAGAGGGGAATTGAGAATACGAAGATTGAGCTTAGTGACCTATCTGGAAAAGCCGAGGAGATTGCTAAAAAGGCGGCGGTCAAGGTATTTCATCCTGTCACAGATGAGGATAGAGAAAAATATGAAAAATTAGAATTAGAAATAATGAATTTTGTAAATCAAAACTACGATAACGTAAATATATATGAACTGTATAAGGTATTAGAGGCCTTGCCGTCTGAGGCCAAGACAGTTGCGGCGCAACTGATTAACTTGGCGCGATCTGGCGGCCCATATAATGAGCTTATAGATATACTTGCCGCATTTTCTACATGGCACATAGTATTTGAGTATACGTTGTCTGATCTCAGATATAGGGCGTTACATCTTGACGAAAATACATTTATCGTATGGTGGGGACGTAATGCGATTCAGACAATAGACAGATTGAATTTAATATATAGAGTTGATAAAGCTGTGTCTGAATTGAATGAAGATATATGCAACTTAATACGTCCGCTAATACAGACGAATCGGATGAATAGACAACTTGGCAAAGAAAATCCATCGCCTAAAGGCCACCCTCCTGGAGATTAGAGACTGCTAAGAGCTTGCCAATATCCCAGCAGTAGTAGCACGACAAGCCAACACCTCTTCTGGCGGAGTTGCCTAGTGGTCGAGACCTCATGACGCTTTAAGTAAACGCCGACGTGGAGCTTGCCGCCTTCTTCGCAGTTGTTTTGGTCGATCTAGTGGGGTTATCCGGCTTAGTATTACGAAAAATTAATAAAAATGTGGTATCTCACAAAAATTGTGGACGACATGACTGAGAAGATTATACTTTTCGTGTCTATCGGATCTTTAGCAATAGTTGCCGCACTTCTTGTTTATAGTTATTGGGGGTTACTATACAGTTTCTTAGCGGCTTTATTTGTGATCATGGTCGGGTTATATATCTTCAGTGAATCTGACTTGGAAAAGATGATCGCCGCTATATTTATGGCGTTTGTAATCGGTGTTGTTGTAGAAACGGTGTTTGGGGTTTTTGCTGGGTTTATTGCATTTTTTGCAACAGTTGGAATATTAGGTCTCATTACTTATATCATGTCGTCATCATCAGAAGAAGAATAAAATCGCAAATAAGGAAGGCCCCAGCCTACATGAACGATTGGAACGCCCCCTTCATATGAAGGACAGAGGCCCATCTCTCTACGGCTTGAGTACAGAGCCCCCGCGGCGAGACCTCTCGACGTCTCTCTCAAGCGTATCGCCATCTACTTCGGAGAGACCCAGCAATTACGAGTGGACCTTTCCCTCGAGACACCCCACATGTCAGCTCTCCAACTTAAGCTGGAAGGAGCTATGCTCTCCTTTGAGAAGCCGAGAGAGAGCTCGCTAGACGTAGACGCCTCCGTCCCCTCCCTCGCAACCGTCTCGCCTCAGCCCAGCCCGCCGGATGCACCTGAGGCCCCTCTGGAGGAGCTTGAGGAGGCCTACTCCGAGCCTCTGCTTAGACTAGGCGTCGTAATCTCCGAGAGACCCGTCGTAATCGTTGCAAGGCCCACAGGCTTCGGCTACATCGAGTTACTGAAGCGTGTATTGAGGGAGATCTACAGAGTTAGGTCAGGGGGCCTCCCCGAGCCCAAACACGTCTCAATGCCCGAAGACCTCCGCCTACTGTTGCCCGTGAACGTCGGCGCCGGGAAGCGGCTGTTTGTTTTAGACCTCAGCCGGAGCCGCGCCCAGGGGCCGAAAGCGGATGACCTTTTGAAGGAGAAGAGTCGGGACTTGGACAGGCTAAGGGATAGGCTTAGGGAGCTCTTCTCGCAGGAGTTCGGCTTTTTCGTGATCTACGGCGATGTAAAGAAGTTGAGCATTTGGGAGCGGGTGCCGGCTGAGGCCGCGGGCGGCTACGCCTCCGTCGTCCCAAGCCCTGTGGAAGTGTCCATGAAGCCGGGGCGCCTCCCGTTTTGCGTCTTGTTGGCAAACGCCATGTGGGGGCGGGTCTCCGACCCAGTCCTCGACTATGAACGCCTCGGGTTCCGCGACTTCGACGAGTTTGTGGTTTGGCTGGAAGACCAGTACTGGCGTAGGCTGGGAGAGGTGAGCTTCAAGGTGCTCTACAAGACGAAGCCAAGCGCCGGCGAGCGGGAATCCGAGCTCCACTACCTGGCGAAGGCCTTCGTGGTGCGCCACCTGGCCGAGAGAGTTGGCCTCCACTGCGTCGAGACCGAAAAAGGAGAGGACACCGCCGTGTTCGACGTAGTCGTCACATGCGGCGGCCTCCAGGAGCTTGTGGTCGAGGTGGAGACTCTCTACGGCACAGGCACGGTGATTCACAAGCTTGTAGAGACCGTGGAGAGAGCCGGTGTGCGGAAGCTTGTGGAGACCGTGGAGAGGGCCGGGGGGCGGAAGATGTGGATCGTGGTGCCCAACCCACAGGCAGTCATCTACTTGCCGCTGTTGCTGAGGACCCGGAGGGAGCTGAGGGGGAAGTACGACGTAGAGTTCTACACGCTTGACGTCACAAGCCGCGGCCTCGTCCGGCTCACCGACGTTGCGTCAATACTTGTGAAGAAATGGAAAGAGACGGCAGAAGGCGCCGAGGAGGCTAATAAGTCGCTCACAGCAGACTAGATAGACTTCGTCTCGCAGTTCCCCATAGTCTGCATCGCCTACACAGACTGCGATGAGGCCTGTCTGTGGCTGTCGTCGGCTTGGTCTCGAAAACTGCGACAGGTCGCCGAGCTAGCTACCATTGGTCAGTAGTTTTTAAACATCTATTTCAACGTGGATATGCGTCTCGTCCTCAGCAACGTGGGGCCGATTAGGGAGGCTGAGTTTAATCTTTCTGGCGTTGTGTTTCTGTATGGTCCACATGGCGCTGGGAAGACTGCTGTGGCTAGGGCTCTCTCTGTGGCTTCTAGGGTTTTGGGGAGGGGCTCTGTGGAGGCGAGGGAGGCGGTCTCGCTTATAAACCGCGGCGCCGAGAAAGCCGTAGTTGAGCTGGGGGAACACGCCGTGGAGCTGGCGTGGAGACACGTAGCTGTGAAGACTGGGTGGCTCGAGAGGAGGCTGGAGGGCGATATCTACACCGGCGTCGGCGTCGCCGACATCCCGCTGATATGGGTGAGGGACGGCGTGAGGCTCTTCGGCACTGAGACAGACGGCGTCTACAGCTTCTCCCGCTTTGTGGAGGAGGTTCTGCCGGCCTACGACGCGTTGGAGGAGGCCTTAGATTTTGTGAACGATGTTCTGGGGCCGGCGGGCTTCCAGCTGGAGCTCTGGGGCGATTCCTACACGCAACAGACCGCCGTAGTCTTCCGCGGGGAGGACGGCGAGGAGTACGAGGAGGATGCCGTGTCGGAGGCCGTACTCAAGCTGGCCCAGGCCGCAGCCGCCGCGGTAGCCGCCAGGCGCATGGGCGCGCTTCTGTTTATAGACGGGGTAGACCTACTGCAGGAGGAATACGCCAGACGGCTGTTTGCCGCGTTGTCCAAGCTGGAGGTCCCCGCGTTGGTGGAGATACACCGCGCCGATCTGCTCGGCGGGAGGAGGTGTTATCTGTTGAAAAACGGCGGGGCCGAGCCGTGCTAGGCCTATGAAGACCCGTCGGGAGGCTAATCCAGTGGTGGAGGCCCGGGTCTACGTGGACGACCCCAACGTCGTGTTTATCTTCAACGGGAGGTTTTGGACGCCCGCGAGACGGGAGGATGTGGAAGACGTGGTGGTGCCCGTGGTGACTGTGGTGGCGAAGGGGAGGAAGTACATATGCCGCAACGCAACTCTAGAGGAGGCCCTGGCTGGCTACGAGAAATGCTCCCCCGTAGGCGTTTAGACCGGCCGGGGGTCGACAGAGGCTGATCCAACGCTACGGCGCCTCACCCCGGGTCAGATCTAAACCCGCCTTTTACTGACAGCCCAAACCCCGCGGCCGGCCCCACCTAACCTCCAACACGTCCCGTATAAGGGCATGTCCAACAGTCGTAGTGTTGGGCAAAAGATACATACACAGAGCGAGCTCCGTAGAGGATAAATTATGTACAAGATCTACGCCAACTTACTCCGCGTTTTGGGGGTGACATTTTTTAGTAAGGAAATGCACCATCTTAAACTCTGTAGTATTAGAATCTTAATCTTGATTTACTTATAAATAGTGGTTTTTGAGAAAAACTTTTAAAGTTGGTTTTTCCCAGGTGCATGGGTCGGTTGAGGCGTTGGAGATTCCGGGGGTGAGGGCGGCAAGGCGTTGTTTCTTGCTCGTGGGCGGGGCGTGGGAGGATGAAGTCATTGTGGTGGATGCAGGAGAGTTCTACGCGGTGGGGACTGTGCTCGGCGAGTGGTTCATCGTGGGTAAGGATGCCGTAAGGGGCTTCCTGGCGGCGTTGCTGGGCGTGGAGGAGGGAAAAATCGAGTTGAGGTGCTGATAGAGCTCCAGGTGCGGCGCAATTGGAGTAGATGGCGAAGAGGCCCTGGAGGCGGCCGCGCCCACAGCCTAACTTGTGGCGGACAAAGCAACTTTTGCCTCAGTCGCCGGGGCGGGTTTTAAAGATCTGCCGGCATCTCTTGTATATTCCCTTTTTCAGAATATTAAAAAGCGGTCTGTAGCTAAGTGGCGTCCGCCGCGTCCTTAAACCTCCTGGCCGCAGGCGTTGGAGTGCGGTAGATGCTCGACGTGGGGGAGCAGCCTCCGGCATTAAGGAAGTTTTAAACCCCCTCCCTAGCCATCTGTGGAATTTGAAGCTCTTAGGCTGTTGTTGCGGCGTGTGGTTGAGGAGGTTGAGGCGGAGATTAGGCAGGTGGAGAAAGAGCTGGCTGAGGTAGAGAGAAGGGCTAGACGCGGCGGCGCGCGGGTGGAGGAGCTGTCTGCAGTTAGAGACATCTTGTACGAAGACAAGTGGTATAGGATTGCGACGGCTGTCTACGCCCAAGTCAAGAGGCAGTTCGCCGAGGATGGAAAGGCTGGCGAGCTTATCGAGGCGGCTGAGAGGCGCCTATTCGGCCTCAGGCTTGAGGTAATTGAAGCGCCTCTGCTGAAGATAGAGGCGGCTGTGGATCAAGACGGAAAATAGCCGCCGTTAGGTGCAGAGCCGCCATAGACCTGGGCGTAGAGGCTGTTTTTGAAGGCACGGCGCCGGGCTACAAGCTTGAGAAGATGGCCCAGGCAGACACAAGCAAGACGGCAGGCGCCGGCGGAGGAGAGGCGGCGGAGAAGGCGGCGGCCGACGCGGCGGTGGGCGTTAAGCGCAGAGTCGGCCGGCGTAGGGGCAGTGGAGAAGGCGGGGACGTTGAGCGTAAAGACGCCGCGGGGCGCGGCGTTGTATCTCCGGCGGGGGCGGAGTGGAGCGTCTTTTGGAGGAGGTGAGGAGGGAGTTTTCCGGCCTGCCGGTGTACGTGGGGCTGGAGGACGGCTACGTAAAGAGGACTGCGCCTATGGACTGGGGGCAGTTTAAGAAGTACGTCGAGACGTGCAGAAGGCTTGGCTTTAGATTCGACAGGAGGGGGGAGAGGTGGATCAAGCCGCTGGAGGAGCTACAGCCATCTCCAGCGTAAACCTGCATCAAACCCCACACAGACCCCGCATCTTCATTTAAGGACAGGCTGGCGGAGGCGGTAGCCGAATACCTGTGCAGGCATAGGGCGTCGGTTACTCCGACTCACGCCCGACGCAGACTCGCCGAGGTAGGCGCAGTGGAGGTGGTGAGAGGTGCGGCGGCGAAGAGGCGGTATACGCTACGCGAGAGGGGGCTGACCCAGGCAAGGCGGAGGCCGTCAACTGGACAGGCTTGTTGATAAACTCCACATACGCCCCCAAGCCCGGCGCCAGCACTGCGAAGAATGGCGCGCTTCTCCGCTTTTTTCTCGTCTTCGTTTTCGCGAGACACCGAAGAACGGCGCCTCGCCTTCACCCAACTCCGAATGAAATGAATGTAAAGCGAAGCCTCAAACCGACCGCCGAAAAGACAAAAAATCAAAGAAAAACTTAAAAACCCACAACAACCAACCACACAAGCCCCAGAATCTCAAGAAGGGTTGAAACTGTCTAGACGTGAACTCATCACTAACGGAACCCAGGCACCGCACTCCAGAATCTCAAGAAGGGTTGAAACTAATCCTTACCGCTTGAAGAATGCCACAGCTAGGGCGAAGGCCCAGAATCTCAAGAAGGGTTGAAACACATACGGCTGGTCGCCGCGCGGCAGGTTGAGGACATACGTAACGCCAGAATCTCAAGAAGGGTTGAAACGCTATCCGGACGCCGGAGTCCACAGCGATTATCACGGCACCACCCAGAATCTCAAGAAGGGTTGAAACGCGACGTCTACAGCGGCAGGGCGGCAAAGGCGGCCAGGCGGGCCAGAATCTCAAGAAGGGTTGAAACAGTCGCGCGAACCTCGGCAACTCTGCGCTGTCTCCTCCTGAAGCCAGAATCTCAAGAAGGGTTGAAACACATGCGACAAACAGCGGGGTTGGGCATCCCATTGGCGTGCCTTAAAAGGATGAGCGCATCGCAGAACCGCAACTGCATGCTTGCGGCAACCCTCTATGTTTGGCCATTAACTGTTAAAAATACGATAAACGTCTTGGTCTATGCGTATTGATTATGACGAGATGCTTTGGGCTGGCGTAGGTGTTTGGTTGTTATCTGTGTTTACACTGCAGTACATTAATCTTCCAACGCCCCCCTACCTCTGGGTTTTCGCCGCTATAGCCACGTTGTTGGTGGGTGCTTACAAGATTTCGAAAAATCAATACCTTGGCTACGCGGTGGTCGGCTTGATAGCTGTCTACATCATCTACGTCGTAGTGGTGGCTAAGCTTTGGCTATATCTGGTTGCCGGTGTGATTCTACTCGTCATGTTCCTGGTGGCCTTTGAAATGGTTATGGGCAGGGAGTGGAGACGTAACCCCTTCGCTTGGCTAATCCTAGGCGCGCTTATTGTAATATTTGCAGTAGTGTTAGGAGTCGTGGCAGGACCCATGATGATATTGGCAGCCCACATACAGAAAATGAGAAAGCAACGAAGGAGAAGACCAAGGGAGAAGACCAAGACTTAGCAATACGCTACCGTAGCCCCCAGCGAAGCCCGCAACTCTTATGTCAACAACAAAGATATTAGAGACACCGGAGAGGTTAAGCTAAATCCCGGCGACGTAATCTCGCTAGGAACACTGTAACCGCCACGTGCCGAAAGGGGCCAGGTTCATGTGCGAGGTGCTCAAAGGTCATATTTTCTTTTTTAAGCCGGGGACACCTCTTTTGACGTGAGTAGTGACGTAGGTGAACGCCGGCATGAGTCTCTAGAACGCTGGCGTGAGCTTCTGAGACTAGACGTGGGCGAGCTCCTGAAGCTGGAGAAGCGGAGACGCGGCGTGCTTGAGGACAAACTGCTGTTTGTCAACGCCGCCAACCTGGCAGAGTTCTGGTGGTGCGCCCAGAAGTCGCTGTTGCAAGCCAGAGAAGACGAGCCGGCATTCTTCACAAGCTATGTCCTCCAAGGTGCTGAGGTTGTAGCGCCCGGCTCCAGCGTTGAAGGATCTGACCCGCTTGAGTTGCTTCAGCACGTCGAAAGAGTGTACAAAACTCACGGTCCCGACGAGGTTCTGAGCAGAGTTGCAGAGAAAATGAAGAGAGTGGAAGCAGAGGTCTATCCCGCCGTGAAGGTGGGCGACCGTATTCTAACGCTTATTAGAAGAGACGACAAGCTTGTTGTGCTGGAAGAGGGCGGTGAATGCGATTTGATAGAGGGCGGCCACAGCGACTGCTGAGGGCCGCGTGTGCAGGCCCGGAGCACGTGAGCTGGGAGACCTAGAGCGCCGGCTGGCGAGAGGGGAATTGCTTGTGGCCGTTTCTCGTGGGCTGAGTCCCAGCAACGGCAACAAATCGCCGACTTCTGGCTACTGGCCAGCAGTTTTCTACTGACTGGACGTGCGTCTCGTCATACGGATGCACAACCGCAATAGGCCGTTCTGACTTCCTCCACGCCCCTCTACGGCGTCTGGACGACAGCTGTGGCTAGAGCGTTCGGCTTGTGGGGAGAGACTCCGTGAGGGGGCTTCGCTTGTAAACCGCGGTACCGTAACAGAGCTGAGGAACCACGCCGTGAGAAGCTGGGAGACAAAAGAGGCGAATGCGTCGGAGGAGCCGGGAAGCGCCAAGAGGAGGGTCTTGCAAGTCGCAAAGCGAAATTCCAATGCTCAGCAGATCTTCGGCAGACCCGACGCCAAGCCGTCTGCCGCCTACTGCATATAAGTTGGCAGAGACCTTGACGTGAATAGTCGCAGTGATACGCAAGCCGAAACGTCAAGCCAGGGCTAGAGAAGTGGCTATACCCATGGCGCCAAGACTAAGCACTTTGAGACCCATAGCTTCGGGGAAGGCCCAGCCGCGGGAGGCGCCGCTAGACGTGGAGGTAGTACAGCTTCAACAGAGCCAACCTGCACCCCTTGCTGTTCAAGTCGCCGCAGTTCTCGTAGACGGCGCGGAAAAGTGGCTGATTCACGTTATCCCCATATGCTACAGAGCCCAGCAGACCATGTAACCTAACCGCGTCGGCCCTGCCCTCTACAGCCGCCAGCAACATGAAGGCAAGCCGCGTCCGAGAGTCTTCAAGCGCCAAGACCTCCACTAGGGCTCTCCTACTCAGCCCATCCAGCAAGAGATGCGCCTTCGGCACCACTATCTCTATACTTGATCTCAATTTCTCGGTAGCTACTCGATTGCCTACGGCGGCCGCCACGGCGTCAACGCAGACTTCAGCCTTGGTTTTTATCGAGCGGAGGACAATGTACAGCCTCGCAGACGGCGGCGGGATAAATTTAGCGCATTCTTCAAGAGCTTCGTCTCTCTGCAGACGGCCCGCCAGCATCAATAAGGCCGGCAAATACTCTGATGAAATCCGTAGCTTAAACGCATCCACAACCTCTCCCTGTCTTGTCCCCTCCCCCACGCCGAGGAGCCTAAGCATAAGCTGGGTGACCACAGAGACCTCTGGGTCGTAGTCCAGCAATCGCCGCCACTTTTTTAACAACTTCTCTGCCCTCAACCTGTCGCCGGAGGCCGCCAGGTAGACCAGACAGTCGCCGAGTATGTCGGCCGCCGCTAAATAGTCGGCGGCTTGTTGAAGGCGTTTCTTCTCCTTCTTCCACAGTTTGTAGAAGCCTTTAGCTTCTTCGAGAAGCTCTTCCCAGTTCCCCGCGGCGAGGACGCGGGCCCGTAGAGCAAAGCCATAACTAGCGAGGTAGTTTCTCAACTGCTTCAGTTTTCTGTATTTCTCCGCCGCTTTTTCAAATTCTTCTGCGGTCTCTTCCAGCTTCTTCTTGTCTAGCTCGCCTCTCTCGTCAAGGGCGTGGTTCAGCTTGTAGTGGGCCAACTCGGTCGTGAACCAAGACTTCAAATCCCCGAACGCTCTCCGAGCGTCGCCTTTGATGCTCCGTGTTGTTACCCAATTGGCTAAGTCTACGTCGCTTTCCACGATTTTTCTCAGCTTGTCTAGATGAGCCTCCGCCTCCTCCAGCGCGTTCCTCACGGCCTCGGCCTCCCTTACGAGATCGCCTAAGCCGCAGCGGTCCTGCACAAGCGACGCCAAGACGTTGCTGTGTAGCGCCGTGGCCAATACGCTAGTCCTAGCTACCACGTCGAGGAGGTGTTGTGCCGAAAGGCCGCTCACCGGCGCCGCCGTGGCGCCATACTCTCTAACCTTGCTGTATAGCTCACACATATCAGCCACAGCCTCCTCCCAGCGATCCTTGATGTGTATAAAGTGTTTTCTCAGCAGGTTTGAGTAGGCGTCGACAGCCTCTACCAGAGGCCAGCGGTGCTCCGCCCTAAGGATGCGGTCTTTGAGTTGTTGTAAGGCGTCGTAGATGTACCACGCGGTCCATGGATTCAGCGTCTTCAGCTCTGAGGCGGCGGCCAGCGCAACGACGTATTTATGCGGCGCCTTCTCGCCCAGAGGACGCAACGCCGTCAAGACGGACAACACAACCGCTGGATGGGCCACCCACTGCACCGCAAAAGACGCCGCGTAGAGCAACAGGTCAGCCGTCTCCCCATCCACCTCAGCCCCTGCGGCCAACGCTGCCAGACCCAAAGCGTAGAAGACCTCGTGGAGGTTTATACCTCTCCTCCCCCACCGCTTCATTAGCTCTTCCGCAGTTTTCCCTGCGTCTCTTATGATGTCAGCTTCTGCGTAGGGGGAGAGTATGTTTAATTCTCTTTTGGGCATTAGTTGTGCTACGCCTATTGAAAGCGGCGGTATCTTACCGTCTATCGTCAAGTACGCATCCACGGCGCAGGACTCCAAAGCGTCACCCAGAGCCTCTACGACGTCCTTCGGCAACTGCTCCCTAAGCGACGTAGCATATCCAGCCAGCGCGAGGCCCGCGATGAAGGTTGCCCTCTTCCAACAATGCCTACTCTCGCCGCTCTTGAAAGTAGCGGCGAGCCTCCTGGCGACAAAGGCCAGCAGAGCTGTCTTCAGTCTCCAGTCCTCCTTGGAGATGCCGAGTTCGGCGAGGACTTTGTCGCCTTCTTTCAACACCTCGCCGCGGGCCCAGTTCAGCGCCTTGATTAAGTCGCCTAAGGCCTTTTCGTAGGGTTTCCTCGCCTCTTCGCCGTTTAGGCCGGCTAGGTCTCTCAGCGCCTCCTCCACCAGGTCTTCGTGCCGCTTGGTGAGCCATTTGGCTATGGGCTGGAGGCCTGCCTTCAGCAGGTCCCACCGGGGCTGGGCGAATTTCTCTATCTCCTCGGGCTGGTAGAAGACGGCCCCGTCCTCGGCCTGCGTAATGTACGTCACGCCCTCCGGCACCGGGCCGAATACGGCGTGGAGGAGGAGCGGCGCGGCGGCTCTATACATAAGCCTCACCCTCTCCTCCACGCCGCTACCGCGAAGCAACACGTGCCAGATGTAGTGGGCGAAGAAGAGCTTCGGCTTCTGCTTAGCCTCCTCCACAGCTTTCTCCACGTCGCCTGCATCGCATCCGCGCTCCCTCAGCCAGAGGCCGGCGTATTTGGCCACCAGCGTGTACCCGCCGTTGAACAGCGCTATCTTCTCTGCCAGCTTGCTGTAGTCGCCCTCGCATGAGGAGTACGTCTTTATCACAGAGTGAAGAAACTGCAAATCGTTCAGCTTAATCTCCAGCACCGCGTTTTTAAACGCCTCGGGCATCTTGTCCTTCACAACCTCGTAGAGGTCGGTTGGCAGAACCACCAACAGCTTAACCCCGCCCCCTCCACTCTGGAGGAAGTCCGCAAGCTCCTTCAATGCCTTTACCACCTCCTCCGGCCTCTCTGCCTCCTCCATGTAATCATGCTTGTAATACACCTCAAGCGGCGAGGGGTCGTACAGCACCACCCCGACCCTCTTGACGAAATCTAACATCCTTTTTAACGTGAGCTCCTTCGCCGACTTCTCCACACGTATGGCCGCCTCCACCCCGCCGCCGCTGAGCATCTTCCACACGACGTAGGCGGCTAGAGTGGATTTCCCAATCCCCTTGGGCCCCACCAAAACGGCCACCCCGCCGCTCTCCAGCTTCTCCAGAACCCACCTCGCCTCCTCCTCGAAGCGGCCCCCGGCCACGAGGGGGAAGAGACCCCCCTGGAGATCCACATAGGGCCTTTCGTTAAGCACTACGAAGTTCTCGTAGAGGCCGCCCATCTCCACATCCTCCAGAAAAAGGACATCTACGCCCCTCTTGGCGCTCTTTACCTCAACCCAAAGCCTGTCCGCCGCGTTTTTAAGGGCCTTGACCTCCTCGGCAAGCTTCTGCGCATCTGCCCCAGCCAAGGTTGCCAACGCCTTCTCCACAGCCCCTCTATCTAGGCCAAGCGCTAAGGCGAGACGCGCCGCCAAGATGCACCTCAGCGCCTCATCCAGCTCCCCCAGCCTAGCCACGAGCTTAATCAACTCGCTCCAGCCCCCTCTTGAAAAGAGAAGCGCAGTCAACACCTCCGTGAATATCGAGACAGCCATCCCGGCCCCAGGCGCCGCGGCGTCTATAAGCCGCTCAGCCACCTCCTTCGCTTGGCCAAGGAGGCTCTCCAAGGCGGATTCCGCCGTCTTGCGGAGGCGGCCTACGGCTATGTCTAGCTCCTCCGCCAGCTCCTTGTAGAGCTTTAGTTGCCGCCTCACGTAATCCTCCCCCTTCTCGGCCAGCGCCTCGGCGAGGCCGGGCGGCAGGTAGGAAAGGCCAAACCACCTAAACTCAACCCCCACCTCCTCCATGACTGCGCGTAGACTCTTCGCCTCTTCGTACTCCACGTCGGGCGGGATACGGAAGAGGTAGAGAGACCACCCGACGTACTTCTTCTTCAGATACTCCACGAAATCCCTCGGAAGCTTGTCAAAGGCCTCGAGAAACCCCGCGTCACTTATGCCGTCCAGCTCCCTCTTCACCTCATCGCCCCGCACGTACCTGCCCAGTACACGCTTGCGGAGCCGCTGAAGCAAACCCTCCTCCCGCGCCTCCTCCGCCTCAGGCGCCAAGCCCGCAGTCTCCTCAGCCGCCTCAACGCCGCGAGGCTCAAGAAACTGCTTGATGAAGGTGGTCTTCCCAGCGCAAGGCGGTCCCACCACAACCACCCTCGCCCCGCCCTCCGCCGCCTTCTCAGCCCTACGCTCGTAGGAGTGGCGGAAGAGCAAGACCATAGAGATTAGGAACTAAAATAAATATTCAAAATCTGTGAAGCGTGGTAAGGAGGGGCTTATCCGCTACAAGCGACGGCGGGCGTGTTTGCCGCAGATCTCCGTAGCTGGCAGTCGCCTCTCCGAAGGATGGAGCCTTCGGTGGAGTATGGGGATTAGTTTGGAGGCCGCGGCCTTCCTAACGCCTTAGCGACGCCAGTATTTCTCTGAGCGCCTTGTCTGCCGCCTCTCCGCGGTGATTTCTTGAGGCGAAGTAGGCGTTGAGCATCTCTAGGGCCGTCCTCAAACTTTCATGCCTTGACAGATCCCGGAGGGCGGCCACGGGGACGCGTCTGTCTGTGGGGTCTGCCCGCGCTATTACTCTATCGGCTTTCTCCGGGTCCATTTCGTAGAAGATCTTGCGCAGGGTGAGGTTTCTAATCCTGGCCTTGTCCAGCCCGTAGAAGATGCGCCTTCCGGCCAGCTCCTCCGCGGTCCTTAGGGCGTTGAAGATGACGGCCCTCCCCAGCGGGTTCAGGGGGCCCCATCTGCTGTATCCGCCCTCCTTCCTCTCTCTGAAGAGCTCAGCCAGGTCTGACACGGCGCGGTACATCAGCCGGATGGCCTCGGCATATAGGTACTCCTCCCGGTAGTAGTTGGCGGCTTGTCTGACCACCAGCGTGCAGTGCCAACAGCCGTATCTACCGCCCAGCAAGCCGCTTGAGGCAAGTCCTCTGTACAGCTCCACGAGCTTCCCCACGTCGAAGTCCTTCTGCGCCTTGAGGAAAGCCCAGACGGTTTCATAGCTCCAGAACCTAATCGGCGCGACCTTAGGAATATCGTTATTAGAGGTGAAGTACGCGCCGAGACACGAGCCGCCTCCGGTGCAGACGCCGAATCGCTCCTTCATGGACTTAGACCTAGCGCCGCTTTCCTCGTCCCTGGCCCCAACCACCAACACGTAGTTCTTATAGCGGCTCAGCGAGCCGCCCGTGGGCTCTATCTTAAGCATATCGACACACCACCTGAAATTAAACGTCGGGGCTGGATACCCCCTGACGAACACCCTCCAGTACCACGTCTCCGTCGCCCTAGGCCTAGCGAAGACCACGCGGAGCCTGACGCCAAGCTTCCTCACCCGCTCCTTGAACTGACCCACGAAGTACTCAACCCACTCCTCCATCTCCGGTATCTCGCTCAACGTATCGTT
>WYEI01000227.1 GCA_009903905.1 Pyrobaculum sp.
GAGGTGGTCATCCCGCCGAGGAGCTTCGTGCTCCTGACCACGGAGGAGTACGTCAAGATGCCGGAGGACGTGGCGGGGCTGGCGAACCTCCGCTCAACCCTGGCGCGGTACGGTTTATCTGTGCCGCCCACCGTAGTCGACGTGGGCTTCGAGGGCAACATAACCATCGAGGTGGTCAACGAGTCACCTAACACAATAGTGCTGAAGAGGGGGATGAGGTTCCTCCACCTCATCTTGGTAAAGGCCGAGGGGAGGGCGTCCTACGCCGGCACGTATCAAGGACAGAGGGGCGTCACGCCGCCTAAAGGGCTTATGGGCGAGTGTTAAAATAGGTCTAGGTCTTCTGGGCATTTGGCTGGTTGCTTTGTGGCTAGGTCTAGCACTTCGATTTGTTTATCTACGACAGCTATTCTGGTCTTGGTTTTTCGGTAGGGGCCTGCCGACGACGTGAAGATGGTGATGACTGCGCCTCCGTGATGTGCCGCGCATCCCTCCGGGATGTAGGTGTGTCCTCTTATGAGAGCCGCCGTGTCGTGTTTTCTGTGGAAGAGCTGTGTTATTCTGCGGCCGAAGAGCCACGTGCCGGGCCCCCTGGGGCTGGGCGCGTAGTCTTCGCAGACGCAGGGGTCATTCCACAGGGTCTGAAAGGCTAAGGGGTCCGTGGGGATCGTCAAGTCGCCCGAGGCCTTCCCTATCTCCTCCAGCGTCGCCGGGGTCATGTCGTCTCTCAGCGGGATCCCGCCGTGGAGCGCCACGAACCTGCCGTTGACCAGCGCCGCGAGCGGAAGCCTTGCGAACGTCTTCTCAAACTCCCTGTAGACTGCGCCGCATCTGCCCCTCCCCAGCTTGTCGCACAGCTCGTCTAGGAAGCCGCCGTCGATGTTCATCGTGGGTGACTCGTGGTTGCCGCGGAGCGCCACCGCCTTCCCCTCGACGAATAAGCGGAACACCTCGGTCACCACCTCCAGCCCGTTGTCCCCCCTGTCGACGTAGTCGCCGAGGAAGAGGTAGGGCCCCTCCCACTCCCTCAGCAACTGCTGGAGGGTCTTGTAGTCGCCGTGTAGGTCGCCCACCGCCACGTAGCGGCCCTCCAGAGTCGCCACAAGGCCGGGCGACTTCTCCCGGACCTTGGCCAACAAGTCGGTCAGCTTCTCCGCCATAGCCTCTTGGCGTTTGTCTCCACCACCTCCCTCACGTGGTCCTCCGCGGCGTCCCAGAGCTCCGCCAGCTTCTCCACGGTCTTCAGTATTGCGGGCGGCGTCAGCCGCATCCCCCTGTATTCATACGGCCCGTCGCTTTCCACGAGCACAATGCGGCGGTCCGCCGCCTTGGCCGCCTCCTGGTGCTTCTTCTGTATCGTCACGGCAGGGTTGATAGATATGTAGTAGCCGAGGTCTCTGATTGTCTCCAGCAGGTCGAGGGGCCCCGTGTACCAGTGTATCAAGGCCCTGTCTACGTCGGCTCTCCGCAACTCCTCCACCGCGTCTGTCCACGCGTCGGGGGCGTGCACGTTCACCACGAGGTCCAGCTCCCGGGCCAGCTTAAGGAAGGCGCGGAAGTACTCCCGCTGCTTGTCGAAGCTGTGCGGCACGAACCTCCTGTCTAGCCCCACCTCGCCTATACACGGCGCCTCGGAGCGCTCGATTAGGCGCAGAACGGCTTCAAGGTCCCCGGGCTCCGCCTTCTCCACCTGCCACGGATGTATGCCGAGGCACTTGATGACGCCCTCAAGCTCCAGCGTCTTTCTGGAGGACTGGAGGTCGTCGGAGACGCAGGCAAGGGTCCACTCCTTGACGTAGCCCTCCAGCTCCTCCCGGGGGAACTCGTGGCAGTGGACGTGGTTGTCGTACACGGAGGGTTGTGATTGTTAGTATTTATCTCTACAAGGCTCGACTTGGACATATGTGGTGTAGAGCTTCGGCGTGCCGCCGTAGGGCCCCGGCTCGCCCCTCGCCACGGCGTTTATCGGGATCCCCCTGAGGTCTCTGCCTATGCCCACGTAGACAACCACGCCGCGGGGCACCTCCGGATCCGCCACGGCCTTTACATGTACCTCTCCGTGTTCGTTGCGCAGGACTACGCAGTCGCCGACGTAGTCCGCCGGGTTTACGCGCACGGCTGGGGGCGGCTCGCCGTAGATGTCGCGGAACTGGCTGTTGGTGTAGAGGGGGCTCGGGGGGAATGTCAACACGTGTAGGCTTCTGCTAGGCGGCTTGTACTGAGGCAACGGGGGCAGGCCGCGCCTGAGGGCTGTCTCGCTGTAGAACTCCACCTTGCCCGTGGCGGTGGGGTATGTGTAGTAGTCAGGCGTCTTCAGCCTGACCACGCCCCGCTCTCTGAGCTCCTTAAGCGTGAACCCGGTCCCTCTTACCGCGGCGTCGACGGCGTCCCAGGGGTCCTCCCTCATCAGCGGGTGGCTGGATACGCCCAGCATCTCCGCGAGCCTCCTCACCAGATGCGTCTCGCGCATGGCCTCGCCGGGGGGCTCGGCCACCGCCGAGTTGTACACCAAGTAGTTGTGCCAGTAGCTGTAGACCACATCGTCTTTCTCGAGGTAGGTGGGGGCGGGCAACACGATGTGTGCGGCTTCGGCGGTTTCGTCCACGAAAGGCGTGTGGACGGCGAGCGTTACGTCGCCTCTCTCGGCCGCGGCCGCAATCCTGTCGCCCTG
>WYEI01000160.1 GCA_009903905.1 Pyrobaculum sp.
CGGAGTATGTAGAGGTCCCCACGCTCCCCGGCGCGGAGAACCTCGAGGTTGACCTCATCCCGCTTGAGGTGCGGTACCGGACTAGGATGCGGAGTAGATACGTGGAGGCCGTCGCGGAGGCCGTCCGGCACGTCTTCGAGGAGTATAGGCGGGTGGTTGTCTTCCTTCCAAATAAAGAACTCGCCGCTTTTTACCTGTCTAAGCTGGGAGGTCTCCCGGTGTCTGAACGCCCCCTCGGCGACATAGACCACGTGGTCGTCACGTACTACGGTAGCCCCGTCTCGGAGGGCGTTAACCTAGACGTGAAGGCCGGCGTCTTGGTGGGCTTCCCCATACCAGACGTGAAGTCAAGGGAGCTGTGGCTGAAGAGACGTATACTCAACGGGCTGGGGTTCGATGGCTACAAATACGCGGTGTTGTTCACAGCGGTGAACCACGTGGTCCAAGCCGCCGGCAGAGTGATGAGGAATCTAGCCAGAGAGAAAAAGCTCCTACTACTCATCGACGACAGATTTACCCAGTATAGACACCTACTCCCCCCGTATCTCAGGCCCTGAAGTAGGTTAAAAACGGGGACATATGGTGTGGGAGCTCGTCCTCCTAGCGGTCCTTTTCGCCGCTTCTCTAAAAAACGGCATATTCATAGGCATCGGGAAGAGGGGGCCTGTATTTCTTCCGCTGGATAGACATGTCATAATCACAGGCCCCACCCGCAGCGGCAAGACCAGCCTCGCCAAGAAGATAATAAAGCGAGCTCGCCTACCTGCCTTGGTCCTAGATTGGCACGGGGAATACGGCGGGTTGCGGGTGGACGCCAGGTTGCTTAAGATCTCCCTTGAGAACTTCGACAAGAAGCTTCTGGCCGAGATCCTCGGCCTCGCCTTGAACCTCAACGAGCCCAGCGTCTACTTCCTCTACCGCGCCATTAGGCAACGACGCCTAGCCGCGTTGAGAGACATTGTGGCGGCGCTGGAGGACTTCCTAGTCACGACGAGGAGCGAGGTGGAGATGAAAGCCGCCATCGCGAGGCGGCTTGAGTATATACTCGACGTGTTTGAAGGCGGGAGGATCCCCCTCGAGAAGCTGTTTACCACGAAGAAGACGGTAGCTGTGGACCTATCCCGGCTGAGGCTATACGAGGAGAAGGTCTTGATAGCCCTTTTCGTCTTGGCGTCGCTTTACAACCATCTTTTTGAGAAGGGGGTGGCTAAGGGGCCCGAGAGGCTGCTGGTGGTAGATGAGGCGCAGAACATCATGAAGCGGGGCGACGTGGTGAGGTATCTTGTGTTTGAAAGCGCCAAGTACGGCCTCAGGGTGGTCCTCGTCAGCAACGAGATGCCGCCGCAGGATCTTCTGGTACATGGGACGCACATAATCACCCAGCCGCACTACACCTACAACCTTAAGGTTAAGCGGTCTGCAGTGTTGAGGAACAACGAAGCGGAGGAGCTATGGACGATGTAGAGAAGGTGGTGAGGCTTTTAGGTTTGGAAATAGATGAGTTAAATCCATGTGACATATATATTAACTACTTTATGCAGTATATCGCAAGTATTGAGAGAGAAATCCACGCAATAAAAAGTAAAATCAGATATCTTGAGGATAGATGCTTTAAAAATGTCAAAGAAATAAATAAATAGGAGGACTTTCTTTAAATATATGGCCGATATACGAACCCTCTCGCGTACTTACGCCGATAAAACCGACTCCTTCCGCATCAAGCTCATCACTATTAAATTCCTCCAGGGCCAGGTCCAGAACGCCAAGGGCAACCTCATAACCTTCAGACCGTCTAAGGTGGCCCAAGACCTCCACCTATACGGCCGCCAGGACCTAAGGGCGAAGACCGTCTTGATAAGGGCGTTCCTCGACGACTTGGTGCAGAGAGGCTACATCACAATAATTAAACGAAGCGCCAGAGGCAAGGTCTACGGCCTATACAAAAACAACAAGTTCTGGGACATCCTCACCATACACGAGCCGGAAAAAGTCCTCGAGCTGCTGGAGGCGGAGAAAATAGGCACCTAGCCTGAGCATTGGCGTTAAATACCTAAACACCCCTCCTTAGGTGGACGCCGTAGAGCTTTTACAGTTTTTACGCAGAAAATACAAGAAAGACAGCTACAAGGCGGCGCTTGTGGGGACCTACAAAGACGGACGATACGTGGAGCCCCCGCCTCTCCAGACAAGCATGTATCTGTTCCTCGCGCCTCTGGTGCTGTCGGCGGTTCCCGTGTTTCTAGTAAAAAACATGTGGCTCCAGTGGGCCGCCGGCGTCGCGGTGATACTCGGGGCCTACATGGCCCTGTATCTATACCTCAGGAAAAACTGCCTAGTTCCAGACGAGGTCAGGGTTGTGCGGACAAACCACGGAGATGTGGAGAGCCTCAGGCGGAACAAGCTAAAGATCCTCGAAAACCCCTCAACGCTCCCCGACGACTACGAGCTCTACTACGCGCCGCCCGGCGTGTGCGTGGCGCGGGACAAGAGAGCAAACGCCTTCACCCTAGACGGGCCCCTCGGACCCGTGATATACTTCACCACCGGGCTCTTCGCTAGGCTTGGGCCCGAGGAGCTCCAGGCGGTGTTGGAACACGAGAGGGGCCACATCAAGTATAAACACACCCACAAACTCCTCGGGCCCAAGCCTAGCGAAGAGCCCG
>WYEI01000048.1 GCA_009903905.1 Pyrobaculum sp.
TCGCCGACAGGTCTGCGGTGTTTAGGTGCGCAGTTGCCCTGTGTCTAGGCGGGGAGGTCCGCGTATTTGTGGGGGAGACCCGCGGCCGTATAGCGGAGGAGCCGAGGGGGAGCGGGGGCTTTGGCTACGACCCCATATTTATCCCCGAGGGGAGCTCCCTGACCTACGCCGAGATGGGCGAGGAGGCGAAAAACGCCGTGTCGCACCGGGGCCGGGCCTTCGCGGCGCTTGCCAGGTGGCTTATCTCTAGCAATTTTTAAATAATGGGAAGTGTTGGGTTACGTGGACATGTTTAGCAAACCTGTTTACGAGTTTGCCACTAGGAACGTGGTCACTGTGGGGGAGAAAGAGAAGGTTGTAAACGCCATGAAGACCATGGTGAGCCTTGACATAAGAAGGTTGCCTATTGTACGCGGCGATAAGCTTGTGGGCATCATAACTATGCTTGACATACTTGACGCCATTTATTCGTGGATAAGCGACAGAACCTCGGAGGGTTCTCTCTACAGCGATATATACATGAAGAGCGTAATAGAGGTGGGCACCAGGAGCGTCGTCTCGGCGCGTCCCCGCACTCCCATAAGCGAGGTGATCTCGCTGTTTCTCCGCCACAACTTCGGCTCGATGCCAATAGTAGACGAGGCGGGGAGGCTGGTCGGCATATTCACCGAGTGGGACGTTTTGAAAATCGCGTCTCAGCTCGACTTTCCCCACAGGGTGCGCGACGTGATGACGCGGATTGTATACGTCCTAACCCCCTACTCCACCGTGATGGACGTCTTGGAGGGCATCACAATCTACAAGTTCAGACGGTACCCCATCGTGGACGAGACGGGGAAGGTGATAGCCATGTTGCACGCTAAAGACGTGCTTAAGTACTTCGCGGCAGACGACACGATAGAGAAGATAAAGCAGGGGGCCGTGGAGGAGGTGGTGAACACCTACGCGATAAACATAGCGAAGGCCCCCATCTTCTTGGCTAAGCCCAACGACCCGGTCGTTGATATAATAAGGAAAATGCTTGAGTACGACGTCGGCGGCGTGCCCGTTGTGAACGAGGAAGGCACCGCGGTTATCGGCATGGTCACCGAAAAAACGCTGATGTTACTGTTTGAGGAGAGCCCGCCGCAGTAGTAGAACCCCCATAGCCAGCACAAGCACGGCCGACGCAACGGTCATCCCCGCCAACGCGCCGACCAGCGCAGTGGGGGTCGACACGACGGCCGAGAACGCAGATTCACACTCAATGCTTAGGCTTTTGGTGCTGTAGATCTCCAGGTGTTGCGTGGCTTGTGCGGGGTTGAGGAGTTTATTCTTGTCTCTGCAGGTGATTTTGGCCTTGGGGTCTTTCACCGCCACCACAACCATGTCCGTCCCCGCGGTGCAGGATATGTAGAACCTGGGGGCGTTGGGGTAAGTGCCGAGGCTGCAATCCGGGTTCCCGTAGTAGATGCCGAAGACGGTGAAAGACCCGTTGAAGTACCAGCCGAGACGCACATTGGGAAGCGGCAACCTGTCGCCGTCTGCAGTAAGCGTGTTGTTTTTCACCGTGGCTGTGAAGTTGCCGGAAGGCCCGTGGATTATGAGGGTCTGCGCCAGCGCAAACGCCGCGAGCAATGCGGCGAGGAGAAGCGCCGGTCTCGACATACACGGCGCTTAAGTATAATTTAATAAACCTTTTGTTTTGCGTGGTTTTCCATCTGCTTCACCCGCTGATTCAAGAGGCCTTGAGGGAGAGGGGGATTGAGGAGCCGACTGAGCCCCAGAAAATGGCTATACCTGAGATACTGGAGGGCCGCAACGTGCTGATCGTCGCGCCTACGGGAAGCGGCAAGACGGAGGCCGCGATGTTGCCCATCTTGTCTAAGATGCTTGAGCAGGGGGTTGAGAAGCCTGGCATCTACGTGCTGTATATAACTCCGCTTAGGGCGCTCAACAGGGACCTCCTCGACAGGATTAGGTGGTGGGGCGAGAGGGTCGGCTTCCGAGTTGATGTGAGACACGGCGATACGGATAAGGCCGACAGGCAGAGGCAGAGCAAGACGCCGCCGCACATATTGATAACCACCCCCGAGATGTTGCAGGCTATTTTGACGGGCCGCCGCCTGTTGGAGCATCTGAAGGAGCTTAGGTGGGTTGTCGTTGACGAGGTTCACGAACTAGCCGAGGACAAGAGGGGCGTCCAGCTGAGCATAGCGCTGGAGAGGCTGAGACACCACATAGGGCGTGACTTCCAGATAGTTGGGCTTTCAGCCACGGTGGGGAGCCCGGTTGAGGTGGCCAAGTTCCTCGTGGGGAACGACAGGCCCTTCAAGGTCGTGCTGGTAAACTTCACACGGTATATGCAACTAGACGTGGTGAGGCCGGAGCCCACGCAGGAGGATTACAAGCTGGCGGAGTCCTCGGGCTTCCACCCCGACGTCGTCGCCCGCCTCCGTATCATTAAGGAGCTGGTGGAGGGGAACAGGAGCACGCTTATATTTGTCAACACCAGGAGCATGGCTGAGCTCCTCGGCTTCCGTCTCTCGTATCTCTTCGGCGATCTGCCGGCGGCTGTACACCACTCGTCTCTCTCCAAGATGGTCCGCATATCCGTGGAGGACAGGCTGAAGAGGGGTGAGCTGAAGGCCGTTGTGGCCACGTCGAGCCTCGAG
>WYEI01000046.1 GCA_009903905.1 Pyrobaculum sp.
TGTCGGCCATGTGGGGGTCTAGCGACGCGCCTGTCTTCAACACAGCGGCCAGCTTCTCGGCGGCCTCGCGGCCCACCGCCTCCGCCGGCTTTCCCCGCTCCCCCAGCGCGTCTCCCCCCACTACGTTGCCCAGGTCTGAGACGGCCCACAACACCACGCCGCTCCCCGGCCCCAGCCCGTCGCTCCGCGTCTCCACGGCCACGTCGGCGGAGTAGCCCAAGGCCGCCAAGGCCTCCCGCGCCGCCTTTGCCTGCCTCTCCGCCACGTGGCTTGGGAGGTTCACAGCGTGGGATATGCCTGCTATCTTCACCACGCGGCCGAACTCCGGTGAGTCCACCGCAACCAGTCTCTTCACGGGCTCCACCTTCACCACGACCCTCCCCCCGCCCTTGGGGTAGTGGCCCCTCCTCACCAGCTCTACCTCGACGCGGCCCCCGAAGCGGGCGATGACAGGGGCAAAGACGTGCCGCATGTAGTCCACGGGAGGCGCCCACGCCACGTCGGTCCCGCCGGTGATGACGAGTCGTGTGGGGCATGGAGCGAAGAGGAGCATGGGGGCCAGGGTCTGGATGACAAGCGACACGCTGCCGGCGGTCCCGATGTCGATGTTGAACATACCGCACCTCGGCGACTTCGGCTTGAAGAAAAGCCTAGTGGAGCCCTTCGCCGCCCCCTCCACCTCTGCATCTGTCAACTGCGCCGCCGCCAAGACGCCGGTGAGGTGCTGAGGCTGGAGGCCTGGGTTTGCTCTCTTCGCCCTGATGTTGACGATCTCCACAGGCCTCCCCAGGAGGGCCGACAGAGCGATAGAAGTGCGGAGGATCTGCCCGCCCCCCTCGCCGTAGGACCCGTCGATGCGCACAGCCATAGGAGGAGGTATCCACATCTTTAAAAACAGCCCCGTAGCCGGGCGACGCGAGGGACTAGGAGGAGAGGCGCCTCCGTGCGCCGTTGCCTTATACGCGGCCTAGAGGACGTCGGCATCGTCGATCGGCGCGTCGGAAACTACGAGAGGCGTTTCGGCGTCTCGTTTTTTGCTGATATTAAAGCTCGCCGAATGTGCGAGGGCGCCCGTGTGGCTGTAGGACATTTATAAACCCGAGTTATGTCTGGGCCATGGGTGAGGAGGTTCAGATAGGCGCAACTGCCGTGGGGGTAAAAGTGAACGAGGGCGTGGTGCTGGCGGCTGAGAAGAGGGTTTCCTACGGCTTCTACACGTTGAGCAAAACCGGAAAGAAGGTGTTTATCATAGACGACCGGCTGGCCATAGCCTCCGCCGGCATAATAGCCGACATGCAGACCCTCGCCAAGATTCTTAAGCTCAACGCCCGCGCCTACGAGCTAGACCTGAAGAAGAAGCCGACTGTAAAAGCCATGGCTAAGCTTCTCTCCGTAGTTATGTTCAGCAGGCGTTTCATGCCCTTCTTCGCCGAGGTGTTGGTAGGGGGCGTAGACGAAGAGGGGGCTCATCTAATCGTGATGGACCCGCTGGGGAGCTTGATAGAGGACAACTACGCCGCGCTGGGCACCGGCGCCAAGGTGGCCATCGGCATACTAGACGCCGCCTACCGCCCCGACATGACGCTTCAAGAAGCCAAGAAGCTCGCGGTACAGGCCATAAAGGCCGCCATCGAGAGAGATCCCGTCTCCGGCGGCGGAATAGACGTCGCAGTCCTCGACAAAAACGGCGCAGGAGAGGAGGAGATAAAGCTCCAACTAACGCTCTAAAAGACTACGTTGCGACGCCTCCTTAATAGTCATAAACATTGAGAGGGACAATCCGACTTCACGTAAACCGGAGCTACTAATGTGCGAGAAGGAGTACCTGCTTAACATCATTAACCCAATTCTCTCATGCCATTACTAATATCTAATAGTTGAATTATATAAATGTAAAGAGAAGAAATAGGGTGTTTTACAGACCGACTACTACAATAAGGCCAAACGCTAGGGCCATGAAAAGCATTACCAAAGTTATCACGACATCGCACGCCTCTGCCGCGCGCACCATTACGTTTTCCGCCACAAGGGCTACGACAACGGCCACTACGTTTTTTGTGAAGTTTAAGATGGCCACTGTGCCATCCGTCACGTTACTATCAATCATCCTCGTACCAGTAATCACTACTAACATCGTCACAACCAATAAAAAGATAGACACTAGAGGCCCAAAAACCTTCACAGCTCTGGGTATGCGGTCGCATATCGGCCTCCCATCCAACGCCCATTCCACCGCTTGAAGGCCTATAATAACGATTAACATGTTTGTTGCGAAGTTTAAGACAGCTTTCGTGTAGTCTGTACTGGTAACAACACTTACACCGGTATATATCAGCAGGCCCAACACAAATGCTGTATATATTACATTCCTTCGCATATACATCAAAATCAACCTACATATATAAGCCTGTTTTGGCTATACAAGCGGTATCAGTAAAGCCAGCACGGCCGCCGGCACCCCGATCAGCCAGAGGAGGCGCTTATCTAAAGTGAATTTCAGCAACACCAAGACGATGTTAAACAAGTAGACCGACCAGCGGCGGCCCCACGACGTTACAACGTAACTGCGGCGACCAAAACTGCATTTACCAGAGTGCTCGCCACCGTGTCGATCCAAGTAGCGACGTATCTGCCACACGTCGAAGCCCGGTT
>WYEI01000292.1 GCA_009903905.1 Pyrobaculum sp.
TCTCTGATCTTGTCGTTTTCCTTGGCCGTCACCACGTCCTTAACCATTATGTCGGAAACTCTCAACGGGAGCTCTCTACGTTTCACCAAAGGCATACAGCTAAACTTTCTCAGTTATTTAAATTTATATCTTTAAAACAGTTTTTCTTATGGATAGGTCCATGTCTACGATGACTTTGACATCTCCATAGGTCTCCTTTAGCTTCTTCACCGTGGCGATCATCCGGTCAAGTTTTTTCAAGAGCTCTACGTTGTCCGGCAACGGACCGCCGGCGTAGAACTCAACGCCTTCAGCTGGCTTCAGCTCTATGCCGAAGGCGAAGGCGAGCTCCTGGAATTTAACCCACCTCTCCTCCAGGGCCTCCAGCGCCAGCCTGCTTGTTCTGTACTTCTCGGCGTAATCCCTTAGCGTTGTCAACAGCGACTCCAGCTCAGAAAGAGAGAGGAGTATCATCGTGATAGATAGTAGGCGATTTCTACGTCGCCGACGCAGAACTTAACCATGCCCAGCGTCAGGTTCGGGCAACCGAAAGTGTTGAGCTCAACAGACTGCTTGGGGAGCGGCGGCACCTCCCTAGGAGGCGGCAGGGGCGGTATCACCTCCGGCAGTGGGGTTGTGGTTATGTAGCTCTCCTCGGGCCCCATCACGACTGTGTAGTCCTTGAGTCTGAGGTCGTTTGCCATCTTCCCCGCCTCGACCAGCGTTTCGAGCACCGAAGACAAAGCCGTGTAGAGGTATCCCAAGGTGCCTAGGCCTATGACGTAGTTGCCCACCTGCCGGCGGGCTAGAGTAATCGGCGTGGACTCCAGCTGCGGCAGTAGAGACCTCACGTGCCAGATGACCTTCTCCATGCTTGTCGATCTAACCACCATCATAGGATCACCCTAATCCTCCCGCCCACAACCTCCACATATACCTCCTCGTTGGGGCCCAGCACCTTGATCAACACGTCTTTTATCTGTTGGCTGACCGGGAGCTCCGCCACCCTTTTCTTCTGGAGGGTTCTCACGGCACAATTATCAGGTTGTTTTTTCCTCTAAATACCACGTACATGTCCGGCGGGAAGTACTTCAACAGGTTTATCGGGACGCCGGTGGGTTGCGGGGGCCAGTAGAAGTTTAGCCTCGCGCCTTTCACGGCGACAGGCTTCACCTTGTACTTCTCCAGCATGGACTCGACGTCTTCTATTAGGTGTATCTGTGACGTATATATAATCATGACCCCCCTCATGTACGTCGTTTATATATTTTGCTTTAGGGATCAAAGATATTTATAACGTGGTTTCCGTCACGGTTGATGCAAGCGGTTATTTTGGCTGGTGGGTTTGGTAAGAGGCTTGCGCCTTTGACTTCTGAGGTTCCTAAGCCTTTGCTTCCGGTGGGGGGTAGGCCTATTTTGGTGAGGCAGATTGAGTGGTTGAGGGGGTTTGGGGTTGCTGACGTGGTGCTTGCGGTGGGTTATCTCAAGCATAAGATCTTCGAGGCGTTGGGGGATGGGAGGAAGCTTGGGGTGAGGATTTTCTACAGCGTGGAGGAGGAGCCTTTGGGCACTGGGGGCGCCATTAAAAACGCCGAGCCTTTTATCACAGACGATGTCTTCGTGGTCCTCAACGGCGACGTCTTGACCAACCTCTCTCTAGATAAGCTGGTGGAGGCGCTAAGCGACGCCGACGGCGCCATAGCCCTAGTCCCCCTCCGAAGCCCCTACGGCGTGGTGGAATACGACAAAGACGGATACATCACCCACTTCCGCGAAAAACCCATCCTAGAAGGCTTCTACATAAACGCCGGGGTGTACGCCCTCAGGAGGAGGGTATTGTCGGAGTTGCCAGACCGCGGCAACATCGAGGAGACCCTCTTCCCCCGACTCGCGCAACAGCGCCGCCTCAAGGCGGTAGTGTATAGGGACGTCTTCTGGAAGTCTGTAGACAGCTTGAAAGATCTGGAGGAGGTGGATCGGTTCTTTGGCGCCAACAATGAACATTGAAGAGCTTGCATTGAAATACGCGCTGGCCAACGCCGTTAGATACAGCGGTAAAGCCGATGTGAAGGCCGTCATGGCTAAGTTGATGGCGGAGTTGCCTGAGCTGAGGCAACGCGCTAGGGAGGTGAAGCAGGTGGTGGAGAAGGTGGTGGCGCAGGTCAACGCCATGTCGCAGGAGGAGCAAGTGCGAATCCTTAGAGAGAGGTGGCCCGAGATGCTGGAGGAGAGGAGAGTTGAGCAGAGGCGCCCCGGCGTAGAGAGCCTCCCGGAGCTACCCAACGTGAGGGGCGGCGTCGTGGTGCGGTTTGCCCCCAATCCAGACTTCGTGCTTCACCTAGGTAGCGCCAGGCCGGCTATTTTGAACTACGCCTACAAGCTGAAATACGGAGGCAAATTCATCTTGAGGTTTGAGGACACGGATCCGCGTACCAAGCGGCCGTTGGTCACGGAGGAGGTGAACGCCTACGAGGCGATCCGCGAGGACCTGAGGTGGCTTGGGGTAGCGTGGGACGAGGAGTACATCCAGTCGCTTAGGATGGAGATGTACTACGACCACGTCAAAAGGCTGTTGGAGATGGGCGCCGCATATGTCGATCTGTGCAGACCCGAGGAGTGGAGGAGGCTGAGAAACGAGGGGAGGGCGTGTCCCCACAGAGACCAGAGCCCTGAGGAGAACCTGGAGCTTTGGGAGAGGATGCTCAGGGGGGACTTCCGCGAGGGGGAGGCCGTGGTGCGGATCAAGACCGACCTAAGCCACCCAGACCCCAGCGTGAGAGATTGGGTCGCCTTTAGGATCATCGATACCGAGAAAACGCCGCATCCCGTGGTCGGGAGCAAATACGTCGCGTGGCCTACATACAACTTCGCGGTGTCTATCGACGACCACCTCATGGGCGTGACCCACGTGATGAGGGCGCAGGAACACAGCGTAAACACCATGAAGCAGTCGTACATATTCAAGCACTTCGGCTGGGAGCAACCGGTTACGATTCATTTCGGGAGGCTGAGGATCGAGGGCGCGACGCTGAGCAAGTCTAAGCTCAAGGCGCTTAAGGTGAGGCACGACGACTTGACCCTCCCAACTCTTGCGGGGCTTAGGAACCGGGGTATTCTGCCGGAGGCCATCTGGGAGCTCATCCTCACAGTGGGCATAAAGCCCTCCGACTCAACGGTGGCTCTCTCTAACCTATTCGCCCTCAACAGGAAGCGGATAGAGCCCATCGCCAATCGGTACATGTATGTGCCGAACCCCGTGAAGCTCGTCTTCGAAACCGAGAAGGAGCTTGTGGCCAAGGTGCCTCTGCACCCCAGCTTCAGAGAGAGGGGGGAGAGGACGTATAGGCTGGGGCCGGGCCGAGTTGAGGTTTACGTGCCGCGTCGGGACCTCAAGCAAGGGGCTGTGGTGAGGCTTATGGAGCTTGCAAACATCGAGGTGACTTCGCTTGAGGGAGGCATGGCTTATGGACGCATCCACAGCCTCGGCGTCGAGGAGGCGAGGAAAGTCGGCGCGCCTATTATCCAATGGGTGGTGGACCCCGTCGAGGTACGGGTCATCAAGCCCGCGGCTGTGGGCAAGAAGGAGGAGGAAACAGGCTTGGGTGAGAAGCTCCTCGAAAAGGTTGAGGCCGGGACCTACGTCCAGTTTATGCGGTACGGCTTCTTGAAGAAGGTGGGGCCCTCCGCCTTTGTATACGTCCATGACTAGGTTTCTATTCGACGCGCTTACGCCTAAGCAGGCGAGAATCGCCGCCATACTCTTCCAGGAGGGCGCGAGACGCGGCGTTGAGATAGCCATCGCGTGTCGCGAGTACATGCACCTGGCCGACATGTTGCGTATATACGGCGTTCCGCATAACTGCTTTGGGAGATACGGCGCAACGCCCTATGAGAAGTTGGTGTTTGGAATTGAGAGACAGAGGCAACTCGCCGAGGTGGCCAAGGAGGTCGACGGCATGTTGAGCTTTCCGTCGCCCGACGCCGCGCGCGTCGTGTTTGGCCTGGGGAAACCTATCGTGGTTCTCAACGACACGCCACATGCCATGCATGTGAATAGGCTGACGTTGCCTCTGTCGGAGGTGCTCGTCGCGCCTTCCGCCATACCTCGGGAGGCGTGGGCCGCATACTGCCCGAAACGCGTCGTGGAGTTTAACAGCGTGTTTGAATACATGTGGATCTCTAGATTTGTCCCAGACGAGGAGGTTATAAGGCGGCTTGGGCTAAGGAGGGGGGAGTACGTGGTGTTTAGGCCGGAGGAGGTCCACGCCTCTTACTACAGATGGGATTTCGCCAAATTAAGGCTGAGGCTTGTGGAGGAGTTTCTGAGGAGGGGCTACGTGGTGGTCAACGTGCCTCGGTACCCGGATCAAATCATCGACGGCGTTGTTAACCTCACCGAGGCTGTTGACCATCTGCAACTTGCCTACTTCTCCGCAGGCGTCGTCACAGGTGGAGCCACGATGGCCACCGAGGCGGCTCTCCTCGGCGTGCCGGCCCTCTCCTACTTCCCCGGCGATTACTACATAGACGCGTATCTCCAGAAGATAGGTGCTCCGTTTTTTAGGTGTAGAGACCTCGAGGGCTGTTTAGCGGCGGTCGGGGAGATGCTTAAGATGGGGCGGAGGGGTGGCCCTAAGTTGGAGGACCCAACTGCGTTGATACTAGAGACCGCCTTGGGCGTGCTTACGAGATAAGATTTTAAACCTCCAGACAGTGTTGTGGATATGAGAGCTGTGGCTCTTCTGAGGGCCGGCCGCGATTACGGCGTGGCTTTTCTAGACTTCAGAATCGCCGGCCTCAGAGAGACGGGGACAAAGCCTGTGAAGTACGTGGAGGAGCTGGAGGCAATCCAGGGGGATCTCCTCGCCGTCATGCCGAAGCTGAAAGACATGTACGTGTTAGACACGGTGTTGGAAGACACGGCGGGTCGGCGCTACGTCGCAAGGCTTTACACCTCCGGGGGCGTGGTGTATTACGTGATTTTGGCGTCGCCTAAAAACACCCTCAGGGGGGTGCTTAAGAGGCTCACGCAACAAGGCTGGAGGCTTCTTATCCACGTCGAGAGGAAGACCGTCAAGAGGAGCACCACTAGCGAGACAGACGCTCGATAAAATCTAGGAAACCCGTCTTCTCCGCGTAGCCTAGCCAATCCACCTCGTCGCTACTGCATCTCTTTTCTCCGACGCAGAGCTTCAAAACCTCAAAGGTCTCCTCAGGGGTTCTCCGGGTTACGTCTATTTGAACCACCTCCCCCCACCTCTCCACCGCCTTTATGTAAACAACATCCAGCATCTCAGCCCATACGTTGTCTAGTATCTTCTTCGAGGGCCACCCCCTCTCGGCGAGCTCTCTATACAAAACGTCGGGCGCCTTGCGGAGGACAACCACAACCTCCGGATCCGGCGAAAGCTCAACCGCATGTGTGTCCACCACGTCGCCAGGCGCCACGGCCATATACACCAAGGCCCGCGAGTTTTGGAGATCCACCACCTCGTAGGTGTCTAGCTCCGGTATGTACCTGACATACGGCGTTTTAGCTAAGACATCCCCCACGGTGATGCAACGGGTGGAGAGCCACCGCGCAAGTTTTCTGCACTGCGTCGTCTTGCCCACGCCGGGCGTCCCCGCGATGAGGGCTTTAGGGCCGCGTCCTCCTGACGTCACGCGGAAACGGCACGACGTCTCTTACGTGGTCCGCGCCTGTGATCCACATGGTGAGGCGGTCCATGCCGAGGCCGAAGCCCGAGTGCGGCACCGAGCCGTACCTCCTGAGGTCGATGTACCACTGGTAGTCCTCCGGGTTTAAACCAAATCGTATGATCTTGTCTACCAGCTCCTTGGCGTCGTATATCCTCTCGCCGCCGCCAATGACCTCCCCATAGCCCTCGGGGAGGAGTACGTCGAAACTGAGCGTGACCTCAGGCCTCTTGGGGTTGTTCCTGTGGTAGAAGGCCTTGAGCTTCTCCGGGAAGCCGTAGAGCACTATCGGCTTGTCGAACTCCAGCGTCAACGCCCTCTCCTCGTCGGCGCCTATATCATCGCCCCAGCTTATCTTCACACCCTTCCTCTGCAGAATCTCTATCGCCTCGTCGTAGCTCACCCGGTAAAACGGCGGCTTCGTCCTCTCAAGCGGCTCGGTTCTGCGGCCTAGGAGCTTTAGCTCCTCCTGCCTCTCCTGCAACACCTTCTCCACCACGTAGCTTATCACCTCCTCCCCAACCCGCGCCGCGTCTTCAATGTCTGCCCAAGCGATCTCCATCTCAGCGTGCCAAAACTCCGTCAGATGCCTCCTAGTCCTCGAGGGCTCCGCCCTGAAGCTAGGCGCCACCACGTAGACCTTCTCCAGGCTGAAAATGAGGGCCTCTAGGTAGAACTGGGAGCTTTGGGTTAGGTAAACCGGCTGGCCGAAGTAGTCCACCTTGAAAAGCGTGGCGCCGCCCTCCACGGCCGCGGTTATAAACATCGGCGTCTGCACCTCGTAGAAGCCGTTTTTCCGGAAGTACTCGTGCAAGGCGCCAAATACCGTGTGTCTTATCTTCAAAACCGCCTGCATCTTCCTGCTTCTAAGCCATAGATGCCTCACGTCCAGCAGATACTCGCTGTCGGCAACAGCGGCGTCTTCGTTGATTGGGTACGGCTCGCCGGCGTAGGCCCAGTCTATGCTCTCCACGTGGAGCTCAACTCCCCCCGGCGCCCGCGGCTCCTTCACCAAGGTGCCCGTGGCTACAAGGGAGGACTCCAGGTTGAGCTCCTCGGCGTTTTTGAATCTGTCTCTCGGCAAGACGAGCTGGAGTATGCCGGTGGAATCTCTCAGCACCAGGAAGATCTTCTCCTTAAGCACCCTCTTGCGGTAGACCCAGCCCCTAACTGTGACGCGGCCCTCGCCCCGTCTTACAGCCTCTGATATGGGAACTGCTTTTTTGAATACCTCCATCGCCTATTGTTGCGGCGTCTCTTTATAAATCCCTGTGATGACGCCCCCGGCGCATTCCTCCGTCTGCTTCCCCACGTAGTCTCCGTCTTGGTATTTCCTCCTTCTCTCCGCCCCGTCGCCGCATTTGATCACTGTATATACCTCGGCCGGTCTCTCCCTTCCCCTCGTCAGCGATTCCCTCCAGAACATATACATGAAGAAAATCAACATTATTAACGACACCGCGAGAAGCAACGCGTAGTCCCACACCGTCATTTCCTCCCCGCCAACACGCCCGCCTTTACGTAGTCCTCGTCTCCGTATCCCATAGCCGTTAGCAACTCATACAGAGCCTTGACGCCGCTTATCGCCACGTTGCCCGCCTCAGCCTCTCCCGCCGCCAGCGAGGCGTAACGCACATCCTTAGCGGCGTTCCTGATCGTGAATGTAGGCGTGCCGCCGCCTAGCATTCTGTCTATATACCGCGCGGCAAAATCTTTAAACACGGTATGCGACAGCAACTCTCTAAACACGTCGGGCTTAACCCCGTATTTAGACGCTAGGGAGAGAGACTCGCCCAGCACAGCTACCGTAGATATGAGAAGCGAGTTGTAGGCAAGCTTCAGCGCCGCGGCCTTTACGCTGTCTCCCACGTGGAAAAGTACGCCGAATTTCTCAAGCGTAAGTCTCAGCTTGGTGTATACGTCGTCTGGGGCCCCCACGATATATATCGCGTCGCCAGCCTCCACGTTGCGGGGGCTACCCACCACAGGCATGGCGAAGCTCTTCCTCCCCCGGGCCGTCAGCATCTCAACAGCCCTCCTCACGCCGTCTACCGAGTAGGTTCCCGAAAGAGCCACGTAGTCGCCTCCCACCTCAGGCAACACGTCGAAGAGCGCCTTGTCGTCGGCGACAAACACCACCACGAGGCCCTTGGCGTCGGCCAACTTGGAGATGGGGGTGCCTGGAACATCCCTCACCTTCTCCCTCGTGCGGTTCCACCAAAACACGTTGAAGCCCTGGGAGGCGGCGCGTCTCGCGAAGGCTTTTCCCATGTTGCCCATTCCCACCACGGTGATGTGCTCCATGGAGTTGGTGCAGGGCAAGGTTTATAATATTACTCCCGCCGATTCCCGTGTTGTTGCTACGTACAGACCCCCTCGCCCCTGACAGGGATGTTATCCGCGTGGCTGTCGACGCATTGAGGAGAGGCGGCATAGTGGCGGCGCCCACCGAGACCGTCTACGGCTTGTTTACGCATGCCCAAAGCGATGAGGGATGCGCCAAGGTGTTTAAGGCGAAGGGGAGGCCGCCTGACAACCCCCTGATTGTTCACGTGAATTCCGTGGAGATGGCCGAGGCCGTGGGCTACATACCGGACGAGCTGGTGAACGTTTTGCGGCGGGTGTGGCCGGGGCCCATCACGGTGGTGGTGAGGTCCCGCGGCGTCGTGTCCCGTTGCGTAACCGCCGGTCTCGACAGCGTGGCTGTGAGAGCCCCTGCACACCCCATACCGCTGGCTATCATAAGGGAGCTGGAGGCCCCCATCGCCGGGCCCAGCGCAAATAAGGCGGGTCGCCCCAGCCCCACCACGGCGGCTCACGTGGTTGAGGACTTAGACGGGGAGGTGGACGTCATAATCGACGGCGGCCCCACCTTCTTAGGCGTTGAGTCCACGATAATAGACGTGACGAAGAAGCCGCCGGTTCTGTTGCGGCCGGGTCCTTTCACAGTAGAGGAGCTCGAGAAATACTTCGGCCATATAGAGGTGCCGCCGGTGGCCCGGGGCTTGGCCGAGGCCGACGTAGCTCTGGCGCCCGGCATGAAGTATCGACACTACGCGCCGAGCACCCCGCTGATAATAATCCACTTCGATCTGAAAGAAGCCGCGAAGGACCTGAAGACGCGGGGCGTGAGGGTGGCCGTGCTCTGCGCGATGGGGCGGTGCGCAGATGCCGACGCCGTGATACAGATGGGGGCCGACCTGTACGAAGTGGCGAAAAACCTCTACAAGTCTCTTAGAGACCTCGACAGACTAGGGGTAGACGTGGGGCTTGTGCCGGCGATTGAGGAGATGGGGTTGGGACTTGCCGTTATGAACAGGTTGAGGAAGGCCGCTGGACATAGAGAAGCCCGCAACATACAGGATCTTCTCAGGGCGTTGCCGAATAAGCAGTAGTTGGGGGCTTGGTAAAAGGATGTCCTAGTAGTGCACAGGCGTGAATAGGCCCGTCTTCCATTGCTGTTTGATGTGAAAGTTATAATATGCGGGTTCTCGCGTGACTGTGAGCTGGGTAGAGCAGTTCTTCGATGATGTTTACCTTGATTTTATGATGCATTACAGAGGAGAGGAGGTCTCAAGAGCCGAGGCGTTGTTTATACAGAGGGCGCTTAAGGCGGAGCCCGGCGTGCGGGTGCTTGACGTGGCGTGCGGCCACGGCAGACATATGGCCCACCTCCCGCGGGACGGCGTGGTGGGGATTGACATAAATATAAAGTATCTGAAGACGGCGAAAAGGTTTGGCGACGTTATACAAGCCGATGTGAGGAATTTACCTTTCCGCCGTAACGCCTTTCACGGCGCCTACATCATGCACTCCACCTTTGGAATGTTTGGGGAGGAGGTGGAGATGGAGCTCTTGACGTGGCTCTCCGGCGTTGTTAAGCCAGGTGGGCGGCTCCTAATAGACGTGGCGAACAAGGAGAAGATAGAGGACATATATGCCTCCCTCGGCGAGGTGTGGAACTTCTGGATCTCCGCCGGCCCCTACAGGGTATTAAGCACGGCGTATTACAACCCAGTGACCTCTCGAATAAGAGAGACTAGACACATATACAGGGCTGGGCAGTATCTCGGGGAGCGGGTCTTGGAGCTCACCCTCTACAGCCTAGGCGAGCTACGGATCATGCTGTCCAGCGTGGGGTTCTCCATTGAGGAGATATACGGGGACTTCAACGGCGAGAAATACAGGAGGCAGTCAGACAGGATTATTGTGGTCGCGGTGAAGACAAGCGGCGTGTCGAAGACCTTGAAACACGCCGTGGAGTGGGCCTCCGAGAATAGACAGATTTAAAACAGGTACTTTATACGGGCCATGGACGTGCTGGTTTTTCAAAACGCCTTTGACCTAGCCGCGGACTTGGAGGGCGTTGGCGCCGTGAAGCAGGTGGAGGAGAGGACTTTTCCCGACGGGGAGGTTTTGGTCCGCCTACCGCAAGATGTGGGGCTTGAGGTCGCCGTGTTGACACGCCTTTATCCAAACGTAAACGACAATTTGGTCAAGCTGGTGTTGACGCTTGACGCGTTGAGCGACTTAGGCGTGCAGAAGATCATCCTCCTCATACCGTATCTCCCGTATGCGCGGCAAGATAGGAGGTTTAGGCCCGGCGAACCCATAAGCTCCAAGACCGTCTTGAGGATTCTGGGGAGCTACCCCGTGTCAGCGCTGGTGGCGCTCGATGTACATAAGCCGTATATCGCCGACTACACCCCGCGT
Source organism: Pyrobaculum sp. (assembly GCA_009903905.1). The sequence continues at coordinate 10,390 of WYEI01000292.1, forward strand.
ATCTCCCTGGTGAACGTATACCCAGCCTCCGAATTCGCCGAGAGGCTTTCTGAGGTTGACGTGGTCTTAAGCCCCGACTTCGGCTCTATCCAAAGAGCCGAGGCGGTGGCCAAGTCGCTTGGGGTTCCCCACACCTATTTTGAAAAGTACCGAGACAGGGAGACCGGGGCGATCGCTCTCCTCCCACGGCACGACGTGGATCTGAGGGGAAAAAGAGTAGCCATAGTAGACGATATCTTATCAACGGGAGGCACGTTGGTAGACGCCTGCAGAGCCGCCAGGACTCTAGGCGCCTCAGAGGTCTACGCCGCAGTGACCCACTGCCAGTTGCTAAGAGACTCCAGGGAGAAAGTGAGAAGTTGCATCGACAGGCTGATATGTACCGACACAATCCTCAACGAGTTCGCGGAGGTCAAGGCAGGTCCCATCCTGCGGAAGGAGCTTGAAAAGTTGCTATAAACGCCAGTATCTGCCGACGTGGGTCTTGACCTCTCTCATCGCCTCCTCGAACTTCCTCCTGGCGTGGAGGTCTGTCTCGGTCTGGGACTCCCCCGGCGCAAACTCGCCGTGTTCCACCAAGCGCACCAGGGCGTAGGTCCCCCTCTTAATTACGTCGCGGTTGTAGCCCCCCTCTAGGAGGAACACGACGGGGGTCTGTAGCTTGAGCACCGCGTCGAAGACGTAGAGGTAGCTCTTAAGCGTTAGGTTCATGTCGGCCAGCGGGTCCTCTCTGTGGGCGTCCCACCCAAGCGAGATTATGACAACGCGGGGGCCGTACTGCCTCAAGACTGGAACTATGACCTCGTCTACCACTTTTACGTAGAGGTCGTCGCCTGTCTGCGGGGGTAGCGGTATGTTGACGTTGTAGCCCTCGCCCTTGCCGACGCCTACCTCCTCGGGGAAGCCGGTGCCGGGGTAGAGGGTGTAGGGGTGTTGATGCGTGGAGACGTAGAGGAGGTCCTTGTCGTAGAGTATCTCCTGGGTCCCGTTGCCGTGGTGTACATCCACGTCTAAGACCGCGGCTCCGTCGCCTATATACAGCGCGCCTATGGCCGCGGTGTTGAAGATGCAGAAGCCCTGGGTGGGCGCAGTTAGGGCTCTGCCGGCAAACCCCGCGTGGTGGCCGGGCGGTCTTGCGGCGATGAGCGCCGTCTCCCTCCTATCTAAGACATCTGCTATGGCAGAAACCGCGAGGGCCGCCGCGTCGCAGGTGCCCTGCGATACGTAGGTATCGCCGTCTATAGATGCGTGTCCACTTTGGCACAGCCTCCTGACCAGCTCTATGTAGCTCTTCTCATGTGCAAGCTCTATAAGCCGCGGCGCGTCTTCCCTCAGCTTCGGCTCCTTTACTACGGCGCCTGCCGCCTGCGCGCCTTGTAGCAGATGGTCCAGACGGTCTGGGGCCTCCGGGTGGCGGTATGGGGGCACGTGGTTCTTAAATACGGGGGAGAAGTATACCTGCACGGAAACACCTGCTAGGTTTAATATAATCTTTGCTGTTATGGAGACGGCAGGGCTTGGCGTAGAAAGTTAACGCCTAGCGCAGACGGGAATTGTTAAAGTGCGTGATGTTGATAGACGTCGGTACCGTCTCTTGAAACTGTACCGTCTTTAAGTTGCTTTTATGGCGGCTGATATTACGTGTCAATTCTGAAGAAGAAAATTCAAAAGAAAGAGGAGGAGGACGAACTTGAGAAAATTCTTTCTCAGCTAAAGGAAGAGGAAAGCGACGTAGCTACAAACGGTGCCGCCGTTGTGACGATACAGATAGCGGGGTTGAGGGAGCTCGTGGAAGCCGTTAAGAAACTTGCCGAGGCGCTGAATAGGTGCGGCCAGTAAGAGCGAGGAACTCCCCGACTTTTTTCACAATTTTTTCAAGGGCTTTGTCTAGAAGTGCTCTTCCCCTTTCCGCAGAAACCTCGCTTGGCTTTAGGCAACCTACGATGCCTGTGGAGGAGAAGGCGTGGACGGGCATTTTGCCGAATAGGGAGACGTCGCCTTCGCATATCTCGGGCATCTCGCCTATCAGCCTTCCGCCTGTCGCGAGGTATATGCTTGTCTCGTCTGTGCCGGCGTGGTCGCGCGGCGCCGCGTATGTCCATATGTTGACTGCAAACGCTACGGGGCCCATCGCGTAGTTTATCTGCTGGGTCACCATGCTGACGGCTTCCCACACCCCGCCGTGGCCCACCACCACAATCACCGCGCCGCATTTCTCCGCGGCTGAGCGCACCACGTCTTCAAGATACGGGATGAAGCGGCGGCATGACACCGATATTGTCTGGGGGAAGCCCTTGTGCTCATCGCTACATGTGTAAAACAGCGGGGGGAGGACCCTTGCGCCTATTTTCTCCCCTAGAGCGTTCGCGACGTGTTGCGCGATCTCTGCGTCTACGGTAGGCGGGAGGTGGGGGCCGTGTTGCTCAAAGGAGCCCACCGGTATTATACAGACCATGGAGTCTGTAGCGGAGCTCTTTAATGTACGTATAGTAAACTCTTGTTGACATACTCCAAATTTTTAAAAACACAACAGTTGACAACGCCGTGCATAAGATAACCGTGATCGCCCTTAAAGGGTACCGGGAGTGGACTGAGTCGCTTGGCGCCCGCCGGGAGCACATCATACAGAAGACACAGGCACGTCTTCAAGCCGCTTTGTGGGAGGCGTTTACAGCCGTGGGAGCCATGCCGCATCATTTCCGTCACGATTTTTTCATAGCGCTGACAACTAACGTAGACAACGCCTCGATTACGCGCGCCGTGCGTAAAGTGGCTAAGAAATCACCTGTGCCCGTGGATCATTGCTCCGGGGCTGGGGAGACCCCATACGCCGCGTATCTCAACTGCGCAAAAACCGAGGGCCAAGACGGCGGTCTAGCCGCGGTGGCTCATGTAGACATCGTAAACAGCACCGGCATCACCACGAGCGGTGGTCCGCTGGAGGTCTACGTGGAGATCCTCGGCTTGTTGAACCACCTGGCGGAGAGGTGTAAGGAGGTAGGCTGTCTTTCGTTTTATTTGGGAGGAGACAACGTGGCTGTTTTCCTCCCCCGCGCCGAATCTATCCACGAAGTGGTGGAGGAGTTGCCCGTGAAGGTCAGGGCCGGCGTTGGGGTGGCTAAGAAGCCGTACAACGCTTTTGTCAAAGCCACGAGGGCCCTCGACTATTTGAGATCTGTGGACAAAGTCGGCATTAAAGTCGTGAGATGAGGCCATACGTCTACCTAGCCGCCGCGGCGACTATCGACGGGAGGATCGCCAGCGCGACCGGCTTTTCGCGTCTATCCTGTCCCCACGACTTAAGAAGGCTCCACGCCTTGAGGGCGTCTGTAGACGCCGTAATAGTGGGGGCCAACACGGCCATCGTGGATAACCCCAGGCTTACGGTGAGATACGTAGAGGGCAGAAACCCCATACGTGTGTTGATCGACGGCGCTCTCCGAGCTCCGCCGAATCTGCGCATCTTCGACACGTCGGCCCCGACCCTTGTGTTCACCACCATGCGGGCCTCCCCGGAAAAGATTGAGGAGCTGAGAAGCAGGGGCGTGGAGGTCCACGTGGTAGATGGCGAATCTGTAGACCCAGCGAATGTGCTCCAGACTCTTTATAAACGTGGCGTTAGGAAGGTCCTTCTGGAGGGCGGGGGGAAGACCAACTGGGAGTTTCTCAAGAGGTGTCTCGTGGACGAGATAATCTTGACCATTACGCCATATGTCTTTGGAAACGGCGTCTCGCTTATAGACGGCGAGGGCTACTCCACCACAGAGGAAGCCCCCTTCTCCCTCAGCCTAATCTCTATAAAACTCTGCGAATGCGGCCGGGAGGTCGTCCTCACATATAAAATCAACTGTAAACAGTAGTTCACAAAAAATATAATACCCTACAACACGTGTTGACTGTGAACACTCTTGAAACAGCCATCCAAGCCCTCAAAAGAGGCGGTCTTGTCATGCTATACGACGGGGACGATAGAGAGGCTGAGATAGACTTCGTGGTCCGTGCAGACGCCGTAACTCCCCAGCTGGTGAGGTGGCTTCGGAAAAACGCAGGAGGCCTCCTCTGCTTCGCCACGACGAAAGAAATCGGCGAATTGCTGGGGCTCACGTTTCTAAGCGACGTCTACAGAAGGCTGGGCTTCTCAACGAAGGCGCCCTATGGAGATGAGCCGGCCTTCATGGGCTACGTCAACCACGTCAAGACCAAAACGGGGGTTAGAGACACCGACAAGGCGTTGACTATTAGAGAACTTGCGCGGGTTGTGGAGCTTGCCCTGAAGAACCCGGAGACCGCCTACCACGAGTTCAGGAGGAGCTTCTACATGCCGGGCCACGTGCCCGTGTTGGGCGCGCGCGCGGGCACGCGGTGGGGACACACTGAGCTGTCCATCTTACTAGCCCAAGCCGCCGGCGTCCCTCCCGCCGTGGTTATAATCGAGGCGCTGGGCGACCACCTCGAGGCCATGCCGTTTGAGGAAGCGGAGAAGCTGGCGGCATCGCTGGGGGTGCCCATTGTCACCTCAAAAGACGTCAAGACCTTAGCCTAATCTTTATCTTAGTCAACTTCACGTCCTCCAGAAACCGGAGGACGTAGGGGCCCAGGCGCTTGATCTCGCTCCGCGGCACGGTGTCCCACGTGGGACACGTCTTGTCCACAGTTACAGATCTGCCGTCGTAGACGAGGGGATACATGCGGCAACCCACAGGCCTTATGTCGTAGATCTTACACATCCTAGTCTGAGGGTCGTAAAAGACGCAGTGTCCATCCACGTTCTTCAGTCGATACACGCCGTCTTTCTCCGCTACGAAATCCTCCATCTTGTACCCCCGCGCGGTGATCCTTCCTATGTCCTCGGCCAACAACTCCATTTCTGTGCCTATGCAACAGACGCCGCAGGCTATGCACTTGAACTTCACCTCAAACCACTC
>WYEI01000102.1 GCA_009903905.1 Pyrobaculum sp.
GCGACGCGTTTAAGAGGTGCGCCCTTGCCAAATCGGTTAACGGTGAGAGAATTAGGAAGGAAAGACCTACGATAGAGAGGAGCGTAAAGACCCTAGACGCAATAACTGCCCGCCTCATGGTAAACCTGGCCCGCGTGGTGCGGGGGAGCAAGGTGTGGGAACCGTTTCTGGGCACAGGCGCCGTGGCTTACGAAGTTGAGAGAGCGGGCGGATACGTCGTAGGAGGAGATCTGGACGAGAGCGCGTTGAGATTAGCAAGGCGCAACACAAGCGGAGATATCGTCTTGTGGGACGCCCTGAACCCCCCACTACGGGGCCATCTCGACGCGGCCGTCGGCGACCCGCCGTATGGCCGCCTCTCAACGTCCTCAATAGACGTGAGGCCCCTCCTCCTGTCCTTCGTAGAGGTTGCCTCTCTACACGTGAAGAAGGGAGGTTACGTGGTTTTCGCATCGCCAGTATATGTGGATCTCCCCTTCGTAAAGAGCTGTATGATGTTTCTGCACGGGGGTCTCTACAGGGTGCTATACGTCATGAAGGTTTAGTCGGGGGGCGGCGCCTCGTAGTATACCCTGCCTTTGTAGGTGCGTGGGGCTAGCCAGTCGATGAACTGTCTTGTGTTGCTGGTTTTCACAGTGAACGTTATGGGGCCGAGCGGCGACTCGCCCAGCTCCGTGACGAAGCTCACCACGCCCACGTAGGCGGCTTGCTTATTTATCGAGAAGATTAACGTATCCTCAGACACTATGCCCCGCGAAATTACGTTTCTGGCGGCGTCTTGTATGCCCTGACGCCATATGGCTCCGCGCAACTTCTCCAGGCACCTAGCCCCCTCGCAGGTGGCCATTATGACAACGCCGGTTTCGCTGGGTTTCTCCTGCATCGACACAGGAGTGAAGACGTTTTCCAGCGCCTTTAGCACCTTTTCCCTATCTTCTGTGTACCTAACCTCAACAACCGCCTCAACCTTCATGTGATCTTGTCAACCTCCTTCTCTAGCTCCTCCAGGGGTTTTTCCTCGTTTACCAGGATGTAGTCAGCGCGCGCCAGGAGGTCGGCTAATCCAAACCGTAGCTCCCTGATGTCTCGCATCAAGAACTGGGAGTAGGTGGCGGGGTCGTCGCCCCTGCCTCGGCCCGCCAGCCTTCGGTACCTAGTCCTCCGCGAGGCCACGACGTATATCAACGTCACGTTGCCGAAAACCTCCTCCAGAGCCTCCACCTCCTCAAGGCTTCTCACTCCGTCGATTACTATTTTCGTGTTTGTTTGCACGTTTTTTAAGAGTGCGTGGGCCACCGCCCTCTTCCCCTTTTCTAGTCTTAGAGCTACGGCGGCTCTGTCTGGCGACGTTCCGGCTCTCTGCGCTTCAGCCCTAACCACGTCCCCCAAGCTGTAGTAGTCGTATCCTCGGCTTTCGATGATCTTCGCTATGGTTGTTTTGCCGGAGCCCGGCAACCCGGCCACTGCGATAACTCTCGACATGGCGACCACAACCTCACCGGGTAATTTAAATTATGTCGCTCCGGCTAGTACCCTCCTCACTTCGCCGTAGCCCTCCTCCGTCTTTATGCCGTCGCTCGCCATGTGTGTGGCCGTTGCGTAGATGCCAGCCTCCTTCAGCATGGCAAGTGCCTCTCTAAGAGTTGGACTTTTCCCGTCAACTGCGAACTCGGGGAGTCTGTAGAACCACGGGGCGTGGACTGAGTACTCCAGTTCCAACAGCTGAAGAAACTCGCTGTACCTGTCAAAGGTGGACATTCTGTGTATAAATAGGGGGTCCCCCAGTGGGCCTATCCAGAGGGGTCCTGACGTGTGTTGGCTTGGGAACTGCGCAACTCTTCTCTCTTTTCTGTGGTACATGACGTGGCCTATGTGGCGGAACACGTCGTCGGCGTCTCTGGCGCCTTTCACGGAGTAGACACATATTCTGAAGTAGTGCCTCTCCCAGTAGGAAAGAAGCGGCTGGATGTAGAAATCTTCAGAGGCCGCCACCCTGGCTATGTAGCCCAACAAGTTCCTCAAGCCGAGCTCGATGTAAAACGGGGTTTTCCTCACGACGGAGCCGTAGCGGCGGAGGCATTTCCTGGGGTACCGCCCCACAAGCACGGCGGTGTCAGTGGCTGTGGCGCAGAGCAACCCCTCCTCCCTGAGCGCTCTGAAGGCGGCGTGGAGAAAGGGCGCGGGGGAGCCGAAGGGGTCTACGTCTACGACGTCGCAGGTGCCCTTGAGCCTGTGGAGAAGGACGTTGGCGTCTTCGTTATAAACATCGGCGTCTACGCCGTTGAGCTCCAGGTTTTTCTTTATCACAGCAACCGCCTCTTTAGATACGTCGTTTAGTATAAGCTTCCCCACGGACCCGCTCTCTACGGCGTATCTGAGGCCCCGCACGCCGGACCCACTCAGCGGCTCGCATACGGTCAACCCAGTCCCGAAGCTCCTCAAAACCAGGACAGACAGCGACCTGTTTCGCTCCATTATGGGATTGTAGAACACCGGCGCAGAGTATATGCTTCCGTACTTTTCTGGGTCAGGCGCGTAAAACCTCACCGCGCCCTCCTGCCTAAGAACTAGGTGGCTCACGTCTTGTCCACCTCGGCGTCGAGGACGTTGGCGAGTTCTAC
>WYEI01000277.1 GCA_009903905.1 Pyrobaculum sp.
GCCGGCACCTTGCAGCCGGCCTTGATCCTAAACTGCGCGAGGGTGAGGTTCCTCCCAGACACGTAGCGCCTCTCGAGACATTCGTTGAGCCTCTCGAAAGTCCAGCCCATAATTATACGGACACCCTATTTAAAGTGAAGCTGGCCGTAGAGAGGCGTCCCTCCGTTGCGGAGGGCCGTGGGGGCTTGCTGACGGCCAGCCTTCAGCTGTCTCTACTGCCTCGTACGGCTCGGCGTAGCTGGCGAGGCGGCCTAGGCGCCTGCAGGCGCGGCCTGCCGCTGCGCGGCGCGCCACGCCCACAAGCCGGCCTCCGGCGCCTACCCCACTGGGGGTATCCACTCCGTACCAGAGGGAGATGGAAACTGATGCCGAGTAGCGGGATGGCCGAGAGAGGCAGGGAGCAGAAAAAGGGACTTAGGGGGGATTTATGCGGCGTCGCCGTCTCTTGAGGATGGAGACGGCCGCGGCAGACGCGGCGGCGGCGCCGACGACCGCCGCAAGGGCGGGGGTTGGGTCAGGCCGTAGGAAGGCCTTAATAAAGCCCGTCTTCGGCCGGAACTCGGCCGCCATGGGGCTTCTGCAGAAGCCAGCCAGCTGGATAAACCTCCTAACCACCCTCTCGGCGGTCGCCCTATCCGGCGGAATAGACCCGTTGGGATACGGAAACTCGATGAAGTAGGGGCCGATATTACCGGGGCTGCCTAGAACAAGCACATCTACGATGCCCTCCACGCCGTCGGGAAGCACCTTGACCGTGCCCAGCTCCCGCTCCAGCGTCTCAGCCGCCCTATCCAGTCTCTCCACCTCCGCCTCGCTAGTCCAGTACGGCCCTATGTTGATAAACGCGGGCGGAGTCCTGCCGCCCGCCGCCTCTCTTATGCGCGAGAGGACTTCAAGCGCCTCCCTCCCGTTGGTCGACGAGATCTGGAGGACCGGGGAGAAGTCGAAGCTCACCATCACATCTCCCTCCCTTTTCACGAGATATACCAGATAGGCCGCCGGCCTCTTCGTCGCGGCGGCCGTCTTGAGCGCCTCCGTGTAGTTGCTGGCCAGGGGGATCCCCAGCGCCCTCTCCACGGCCTCCCTCAGCTCCGCGGCGCCGCGGGCCTCAACCTCAAGCGCACGCTCCTCGTAACCGCCGGCGGGCTTGAGGATCCAGACCCCCGCCGTGACGCGGGGGCCCAGCGCCTTCAGGAACGCCTCAAGGACCTCGCCGCTGTACATAGGCGACGCGGACATCTTCGTGGCCACTACCTCGGTGTGGAGGAGGGGGTCCTGGCGTTCTGGGGAGTCCAGAACCACGTAGACGTAGATGGAGCAGCCGTTTACGTCCACCACGAAATCCGGCCTAGCCGCGTCCGGCAACGCGGTGAAGTTGTACACGACGACGGACGGCGTGAAGCTAGGCGCGGCGCTCTGCGTGAAGTTGTGCGCTATGCTCTGCGCATAGGCGGCGGACAGCGCAACGGCGAGCAGAAGGAAAACCGCCCTAACCATGCTACCCGCCGGTGTAGAGAGATACGCCGTAGTACGACAAGGCGTAATCCGCAGTCTGGATCAACGCGTAGGAGTCGTCTCCGGTCCAGCCTATAAATATTCCAACAGCCTGTATATCGCAAAAAGTAGTGCCGCAGGGCACAATAGTAAACACAATTCCACCACTATCGCCTGGCTGTGCCTGTAACTGGCTTGCAGGTAGTCTATAAACCTTACCGGAAAATCTAAGGTCATAGACAAGAGTTACTGACGACCATGTACCTGTGCAATACGTAGTTCGACCGATCTTGAAGATATCTTTCAGATTAACAGTAGTCGGGTTGAACGCAACTACACTACTAAACGTACTGTCTTGCAATCCGCAGTAGCTGAGGGGGGCTTTGCCGCTTACACCTCTGTTGGCTACTACCCATACCGCCGCGTCTGGTACGTTCTTATTCGGTTCCGTGTAGGCGTCGTCGGTGCCGCGGTCGATTGACCACCCAGCCCAGTTGTTATCTCCTCCCGAGCTCCAGTAGGGCTGATATACGTTGTTTCCAGCTCCAGAGGGGTCTGTGCAGTGGCTGGCGGTGATGAACCCGAGGGAGCCGGAGCTTGAGGGAGAGAGTACCACCGGTATCCCGGCGGAGCAGATCACGCCGGGCTCCAACAACGACGTCTTTTTTGACTCGATTTGCACGCCCGGATATACGGGATTTTCCCTATCTCTCAGCCCTGCGAATACCAACGCGGCGCCTAACGCCAGCAACAGCAATAGCACCAGTCTCCTCGCCCCAGTCCTCCCAGTCGCCGTTCTAGAGCCCGGGGGGTTAAGCATATCCCGTCCCGAGGGAGGCTTTATAAACCTAATGTACTAAAAATACATAGAGAGATAATAGAAATCCGCACTCAGACGCAGGGTGTAGGAAGGCGAGATTAGGCAGGTGTGCCGCCTCGGGGGTCGGTATTTGCGGCTAGAGCGAGGCCAGCTTCGCCAGGTATTCGAGATTTGCGACTACCTCCTTTTCCAGCTCCCCTATCTCGGCGTCGGTCAGATGCGCAAACCTGCCCTGGAATTTAAGGAACTCCCTAAGGGGCTTCCTGCGCTTGGGGTCGGCCACCATGTTCGAGGTCGGCG
>WYEI01000114.1 GCA_009903905.1 Pyrobaculum sp.
CCCTGCGTCCTGCCGGTTTTGACAATTGCGGCGACCACCTACCTCGTTAGGCGTAGCCTGCCGCTTGTGTTGGCCGGCATGGCGGCGTCCTACGCCGTGATAGCCACAGTGGTGTCAGCGGTGGCGGCTTGGGTGGGCGAGGTGGTCAACGTCGTGCTATACGCGGTGGGCGGGGTCCTGCTGGTGGCGATGGGGGCGGTGCTGGTGGTGGAGAGGCTAAACAAGGCCTTCGTCATCTGGGCCTCCCGCTTCCAGACCTCGGCTTACAAGGCCTCCAAGAGGGGCGTCGGGAGAGCCGGAGATTTCATGCTCGGCGCGTCCCTCGGCGCCGTGTGGACCCCCTGCATAGCTCCCTTCTTCGGCGCCGTGGTGGTGGCGAACTTGGTGGCATCGGCGCTGACAGGCAACTACCTGCTCCTCTTCGCCGCGACTCTCGCATACGCCGCTGGCCTGGCCCTCGTCATCTACCTGCTTATAGTAGCTGTAAGGAGGGGCGCGGGCCGCGCCGCGAAGAGCATGAGGTGGGGCTCCCTCGGCCGGAAGATCGAATACGCCGTGGGCGCGGCGTCGATAATACTCGGCGTCCTCCTCATCGGAGAGGCCCTCGGCCTGGGCACCTTCTCCGCGCTCTTCAAGCTTTAACCCGCAGAAACCGCTTAACCAAACTTTAAAACTGCGGGCAATGCTCCACCTATGCCACGTTGGCTACTCCCAGCTCTCCTGGCCGCGGCTGTGGTCTTTTTCGTTGCGTTTTTCCTGCTCCAGACCGCCCAGGCCCCGCCCCCCAAGCTGAGGATCGGCCTACTGCCCGTGGTAGACGCCCTGCCCTTCGTCGTGGCGGAGAAGGAGGGGCTTTTCGAGAAGGAGGGCCTGTCTGTGGAGCTTGTCTACTTCGGCTCAGCCAGAGATAGGGACTCCGCCATAACGAGCGGCCAGGTAGACGCGGCGCTTCACGACCCCGTGGGGGCGCTTATGTTGATAGGCAACGGCGTCCCCATAAAGATAGTGGGCTTCCTCTGTTGCGCCGGCGAGGGGGATTCCAACGTCGGATTCTACTACGTGAAGGCCCCCGGGGCGTCGCAGATAAGGACAGTCGCCATATCCAGAAACACCATAATTGAATACGTCGCCTCCAAGATGGTCAAGGGCGACGTGGAGCTCGTAGACGTGCCCAGCATAGCCAACAGGTTCCAGTTGCTTGTGGAGGGCAAGGTAGACGCCGCGGTTCTGCCCGACCCCTGGGGCACCCTTGCGCTGAGCAGAAACGCCACGCTCATCGCCAAACACAGAGACCTGGTTGTGGTTGTGGCGAGCGAATCCCTGTTAAAAACGCCCGAGGGCAGAGAGGCCGTGCGGAGGCTCACAACGGCGCTAAACAAGGCCATCGACCTATACAACGCCAACCCGGAGAAGTACCGGGACCTCCTGGCGGACAAGCTCAGGATCCCGGCCGAGCTCAGGCAGACATACCAGATAGTGTGGAAGGTCAAGGTAACGGAGATGCCTAGAGACGTGTTCAGCGACGCAGCGTCGTGGCTACTCCAGAAGGGGCTTGTTAAACAACAGCTCAAATACGAAGACTGCGTTTCGTGATTAGGCTAACCGGCGTGACGTACAGATACCGGAGAGGCCCCGTGGTGTTGCAGAACTTCACCGCGGAGTTCCCCCCGGGGATAACAGTAATACTAGGCCCCAACGGAAGCGGGAAAACAACGTTGCTGAAGATCACGGCAGGCATACTGAAGCCCCAAAGCGGCACCGTGGAGGTCATGGGAAGACCCCCAGATGAGCTCAGAGGCAAAATCGCCTATATACCCCAGACGGGCGGCCTCTACCCCTGGATGACCGTGCGGGAAAACATCGCCCTCCCTCTAAAACTACAGCGCCGCTCCAACCCAGAGAGGGAGGTGGAGTCTGTGGCAGAGTCGCTGGGGATAAGCCACCTCCTCGACAGGTACCCAAAGGAGATCTCGGGGGGAGAACAGCAGAAGACGTTAATAGCGAGGGCCCTGGCCTCCGGCGCCGAGGTCTGGCTCCTAGACGAGCCGCTCTCTATGATCGACATAGACTACCGCAGGGAGATAATCCAGTTGCTGAAGAAGGCGGGCAAATCCATGGTGGTCATCACGCATAACGTGCAAGACGCCGTGGACCTCGGGGGCTACATCTACATCGTGAAGGGACCCCCGTTACAGCTGGTCGCGACGGCGGCGCCCGGCCAATACACAGACGCCGAAAGACTCGCAGAGACGGCACGGAAGGCATTTAAGTCATGAAGTACTACCTAGCGGCGCTGGCGTCGTTGCTCGTGCTGTGGCAGATAGCCGCCTACGTGGTAAACAAGCCGTACCTCCCGCCGTTCACAGACGTGGCCATGCGCGCCGCGTCGGATCACCAGATCCTGTTGAGAAACCTAGCCTCAACCCTTGCCCGAATCGCCGCCGCAACGACCCTGGCACTGGCGGCGGGTCTGGCATGCGGACTCGCCGCCAGCTGGCTTACAGAAAGAACAAGCGCAAACCTCCTCAAGGCCCTCATACTGCTCACGTACCCCATCCCACACGTGGCGTTGCTACCCATACT
>WYEI01000272.1 GCA_009903905.1 Pyrobaculum sp.
TCTCCCTAAGGTTCAGCCACTTCCTAACCCACTCTACGCCGAATGTCTATAGCAGGGATTTCCTCAAGCGTATAGTTGTTTTTAAACCGGCGCATGGGGTGTGGCGTAGACGCAAAGAAGCCGCCTCAGCCGAACTCTCGGCGGCGCCATACTCCGCGCATCATAAGCTGTATTCAGAAGCCGTTGTCTCCTCCGCCGCGGCGTTGGCGGAGGTTGGACGGTTCAGGGAGGCTGTTGAGTACGTGCAGAGGGCGGCGAGGGCGCTGTATGAGGTTGCTAGATGAAGTATTCGAGCAGGTTAAGGTGGCGGCTCAGCGCCTTGTTGAGCTGTTTGTGGAGGCGGTGACGCGGGTGCTTGCTTGGATCAATGTTGAAGTTGCCTGCGGCTAAGCGGAGTCCAGCTATGCTAAACGCCATCAGCCACCTGCCCATGACCCGCGCCACCACGTAGGGCACAGCCCTCAAGATGCTGAGATCCACCGCGACGCCCCCCGGCACAGCCACGGGGTCCAGCGCGGCGTAGATGTCGAAGAGAAAAAGCCCGCTGTCTGACCCTTCTCCCTCAAGCGGGAGACGCCGGGGGCATCACGCGCTTCCTCCAGTCGTCAATAATCTCGAGGACCATCAAGGTCTCGGTCCTCTGTATGTCGGGGTTAGACGCGAGGTACGCGACCAAGAAAGTGGAAAGTTGCTTTACGTCTCTGGCCCAGACCTTAAACAGCAAGTCGTAGGGGCCTGTGATTATGTACGCCTCCTCCACAAAGGGCATCCCCCTCTCCCCGTTGCAGTCTGCCAGCACCTTCTCTGCCACCTCCTGTTGAAGCGGCTTGGCCTCCTTTGCGGCGGCGCCCCTCCGGACGCTGACGAGCACGAAGGCGAGCAACCTATACCCCAGGGCGAAGGGGTTGGGCACGGCCTTGTATCCCATGATAACGCCCTCGTGCTCAAGCCTCTTGATACGCGCGGCGATTGTGGTCTTGGGCCTGCCCAGCTCTTCGCTGAGCTCCTGCAGAGTCTTTCTGCCGTCTGCCTGCAGCAACACAACAAGCCTCCGGTCCACCTCGTCCATACGCCAGATTTTTCACCTCAATATATAGCTTAACCCCGCGGGCACAAAGAGACCGGCCGCCCGATCCACCACGCCGTGTGCCACAGGCAAAAATTTATATTCTACGAGATGTTGTCCCCGTCAATGGCAGAGAAGCAGAAGGCCGTCGCTAAGCAGGAAAAGGTGGCGATCTCCAAGCGCGACCCGTGGGCGTTGAAGAAGTGGTTCAGCGTCCACGCGCCTTCTTACCTCGGCGGGGTTTTCATAGCCGAGGTCCCCGCCTCCGAGGCACAGATGCTGTTGATGCGGACGCTTGAGGTTTCTCTCTACGACCTCACAAAAGACATCTCGCACCTCCCGATAAAGCTACGTTTCCAGATCCACCGGGTAGACGGGTTGCGGGCCTCCACCAGGTTTAAGGGGTTGGAACTCACCCGCGACTACCTCAGATCCCTCGTGAGGAGGGGCACCAGCAAAGTCGCCGCCGTGACGGAGGTCAAGACAAAAGACGGCTGGGTCATGAGGATCGCCGTCTTGGCCGTGACCACTCACCGAATTGGATCTGCGCAGAAGTCAGCCATGAGGAAGAGGATGATAGATGCCCTCGTGAAGAAGGCGGCTGAGATGGATATAGCCCAGTTCCTAAAGGAGGCGCTGGAGGGGACCCTGGCAGCAGACCTCTTTGTGGCAGGCAAGAAGGTGGCCCCGCTCAGGAAGGTGGAGCTGGCTAAAATAAAGGTGTTGAGGTACCCGCCCGAGGAGGAGCAGGTCGCGGTGAAGGAGGTCGCGGCAGAGGCCGCAGTCTCTTAACGCCCCTTTGTGCTTTGTATAAATCTGTACACAGTGTCGTGTTTCTTCCCCTCTATTAACATCTCCACCGCGCGTTTAGCGATCTCCACGTTCTCCAGCTTGCCTAGGATCGCCACGTAGTTGTCCCCTACTACCATGTCCACCTCGGCCAGCTGTTCAATGGTGTGGCGTGCCCTACCCCCCTCCCCAATTATCCGCCCCAGGATACGCCGCAGGTGGTTGGGCTTGTCCGTATACTCCTTCAGGTTAATCACGGCCAGGACGTAGTCCTCGTTCTCCAGTTGCAGGGCCTGGTCTGGGGCGAAGCCCAGCGCCACGGCCTTGGCCATCTCTCTGAGCTTCAACACTGCGTCTACCGTGGCGTCGGGCCCCGGCGTAATTTTTATATAAAGCCCCCTCTCGTCGACCTCCACCCGGGCTCCGTATCTTCCGTCTGTCAGTTTTGCAAATTCCCTAGCCGCCCTCAGCCGTTTCTCCTCTATGGGCTCTAGTATGGTGCCGCGGAGGTACTCCGAAGCCACGGCTCTTAGGGATAAGGGATTTAAATTTATGTGGATAGAGTCCTGTGGGGCGTTTCAGGACTGAGAGAGACAGCGACTACTTCAAGGTGTTAGACGACGCCATAAATGCATATACGTGGGCCGCCGTCGTGAAGTTGCAGGAGAGGAAGGTGGTGGAGGAGGTGCTGGGCCCCGTGGGGCAGGGCAAGGAGGCTAAGCTGGTCTTGGCCAGGAGGGGCGACGGGACCTACGCCGTGTTGAAGATCTTCTACCCCGTGCCGGTGAGGTTTGTGAAGAGTAGGTACAGCTACCTCCTGGGCGACCCTAGGTTTAGGGGGCTGAAGATAAGCGACCAGTTGCACCTTGTGGAGACCTGGTGCAGGAAGGAATTCGGCAACCTCTCCCGCGCCTACTCCGCCGGCGTCCGCGTGCCGAAGCCCTACGGCTTCTACCGCAACGTGCTCGTAATGCAGTTCATCGGCGTAGACAGAAATCCCGCCCCCCTTCTGGCTGAGGTAGGACTTGAAGGCATAGACGACGTAGATCACGTGTTCTACGAGGTGGTGAAAAACTTGGAGAAGACTTACGTCGCGGCTGGGTTGGTGCACGGCGATTTAAGTCCATTCAACGTCCTGTATGACGGCGAAAACCCCTGGTTTATTGACTGGGGCTCCGCCGTGAGGCGGGGCCACCCGAAGGAGCTGGAGTACCTTAGACGCGACGTGGAGCGGGTGCTTGAGTTTTTCGGCAACCCCCTCCCGCCTCATGAGTTGTTTAAGAGGTTGGTGGAGAGGGGGGCTTGGCGTGGTCGTGTAGACGTGGATGACGAGGGGTGGCTACTGGTAGGCGGCCGCCGCCTCTTGGAATAGTTGCATGCCTTTGCGAAACGCCGCCTGGTTTCTCTCGTCAAGGCTAGGCGGCATGGGCAGGCCGAGTAGCTGGGAGACGAAGCCGAGCATCACGGAGTTCTCATAGAGAGCCGAGCCGAGCCCCAGCGCCGCTTCGTAACACGGCACTATATACGTCTTTGGCCAGCTCTTTCTGATGGCGTCTACCACTTCGCCGAGTTCATACCACCGGCCGGGGGGCTGGATCACCCTCTTGTTTATCACCAACACGCCGCCGGGCTTGAGGTAGCGGAAGCCCCTAAGCGCCTCCACGGCCTCCAGCGCGATTATTAAATCCGCGCCGGCCTCCTCGACTATTGGGGCGTAGACCTCCCTCCCGAACCTTACGTGGACCTCCACGGATCCCCCACGCTGGCTCATCCCGTGTACCTCGGCGATGCGCACATCGTACCCCTCGGCCAAGGCGGCTTCGCCTATCCACCTCGCAAGCGTTAAAGCCCCCTGGCCCCCGACTCCCACGATTACTATGCTTGTTGCCATAGCTCCAGCCACTGGTCCCTCCTCCCCTCGGGCACGAAGGCGCCGAAGGGACACACCTCCGCGCACATGCCGCAGCCGACACACAGCGCCGGGTCCACGTAGGCCTTCTTGTCAGGTCGCTTGGAGATGGCGCTACACTTGAGGAGGTTGTAGCATATTCCGCAACCGGTACACCTGTCCGGATCCACGCGGTACCTAGGCCACTGGACCCCCGCCCTCCTCGCCTTCCTAGCCGCCATCAGGGTACACGGCCTTCTAGACACCACGACAGCCGGCTTGCCCGCCTTGACCACCTCCACCGCCTTCTTCACCGTCTCCACAGATCTCTTGATGTCCACCGGGTCTATCACAAAGGTGGGGAGGCCCAAGGCCTCCGTGATCTTCTCCACCGGCACTGCTCTGCTGGGGCTGGGCTGGCCCCCCGTCATGGCGGTATATGCGTTGTCCATAACCACGATGAGGATGGGCACCTGCCTCGTGGCCACGTCGACTAGTTGCGGCAGCACGGCGTGGTAAAACGTGGAGTCGCCGACTGTGGCGACCACGAACTGCCTCCCCGCAATTGAAATGCCGGCGCCCAGCCCCACGGAGGAGCCCATGTGGGTGATCAAGTCCTGCTGGCCCATGTTGATGCCGAGGGAGTAGCAACCTATGTCGCCTGACCACAACGGGTTGAGGCCCGCGGTGGCTAGCCTAAGTATGTAGAAGGTGCCCATGTGGGGGCACCCGGGGCAGAGGGCCGGGGGCCTCGGCGCAGGCTCCACAGGCGGCTTAGGGGGTTGCGGCGGGTCGTAGGGCAGGTCCAGCGCCTTGGCGAGCCCCGCCGCCACCTTGCCTATATCCAACTCGCCGTATTTTGGAAAGTAGCCGTCAAGCTTGCCCTTGGTCGCCACGCCCATGGCCCTTAGCTGAAACTCCACCACTGGGTCGCCCTCCTCCACCACGATTACAGATTTCGCCAACTCCGCCACTTTCCGGGGGACGGGAATCGGCATTCCCAGCTTCACCACGGTGGCGCTGATCCTCAGCCGCCTCAGCGCCTCCTTGACGTAGTTGTAGGCGACTCCGGAGGCAACCACCGCCACATCTCCAGATCCCTCCACTGAGACATACTCGCCGGCCACGTCCCGCATCTTCTCCCACTTCTCCACCAGCTCCTTCCTCCGCTCCCTGGCGTTGGCAGGCACGAGGTTGAACCTCTTCACATCTCTTGTGAATCTGCCCCACTTGGGAGGGGCCGGGGGCTCCAGCTCCACCGGCGCCCTCACGTGGCTCACCCTAGTGACGCTCCTGAGCATAACCGGGTGCTTCAGCCTCTCGCTTAGCTCAAACGCGGCCTTGGCCATTTTGCACGCCTCGGCGGGGTTGCTCGGCTCCAGCACAGGCACGTAGGACTGGAGCCCGTACCACCTGGTGTCTTGCTCGTTCTGTGAGGAGTGCATCCACGGGTCGTCTGCTGTTACGATGAGGAAGCCGCCCTCTACGCCTGTGTACGCCGCGCTGTGTAGCGGGTCAGCCGCTACGTTTAGCCCCACGTGTTTCATGGCCGTCAAGGCCCTGGCGCCGGCGAGGGCGGCGCCGTAGGCCAGCTCGAAGGCTGTCTTCTCGTTTGTAGCCCAGTGGACGAAGCGGTCTTTAAACTCCTCCAGAGTCTCCAGGATCTCTGTAGACGGCGTGCCTGGGTAGGCCGTAGCCGCCGCGACGCCGCCGCTTAAGGCGCCGTAGGCGATGGCCTCGTTGCCCAGAAGAAGCAACCGCATGTATACATAATCATATATAGTTTATAAAGTTTTCAATAGATAGAAGACACAAGGCTTAAATACCTGTGCGATATAAGACGGGATGCGGTTTTGCCCCAGAGACGGCACTTTGATGGTGCCCCAGAGGAAAAACAACACAACAGTGTTGAAATGCCCCAAGTGCGGGTACGAGGTGAAGCTCACAGAAAAGGCGAAGGAGGCGTATAGACAGAAGTCGGAGGTCGCCGAGGAGAAGAAAAGAGGCGTAATGGTGGCTGAGGAGAAGAGGATTGAGTACGACAAGGAGGAGATGGAGGAGCTCCGGAGGCAACTCCTCGAAAACCTACAGGAGTCCGAGCGGGAGAGCGACTAGCTCAGCCTGGTTCAGGACCTATCACCGGTCAGTAGCCGTCTCTCATCACGGTTCTTAGGCGTATAAAGATTTAAGGGCGTTAAATAGTAACTACAATGGTTAAATACCTCAAGGCCAAGCTTGTGAGCCTGGTTGAGACGGTGGATTCCTACGGCCAGCTCGTCGGCATAATGCTGATAGGGGCCGAGGAGTGGGGCGACAAGGCGGTGCCCATCATAATAGGGGCGGCCGAGACCCTCTCCATCAAGAAGGGGCTTGGCGAGGTGGATTTCCCACGTCCCCTAACCCACGACCTCTTCGTAGACGTGCTGGAGGCCCTGGGGGCCGCCGTGGAGAAGATCACAATAGACGCGCTGGTCTCCAACACCTACACCGCCACTGTCTACGTCAAGGACCGGGAGGGGAGGATGCACACCTTCGACTCCAGGCCCAGCGACGCTGTGGCCATCGCGGTGAGGGTAAACGCGCCCATCTACATAGCAGACACCCTGGAGAAACACGCAGAAGACGTGGGGAGGTACATGGCGCCGCCCAGCGGAAAAGTCACAGAGGAGTGACCTAAGCTTTCCCCCGAAGCGCGGCCTCGATTAGCTGGAGGGCCCGCACTATTTCGTCAAGTGTGTTTTTCAGAGTGAGGAGATCCTCCGGCTTCTCTACCACGTACTTCACATGGATATGCCACAGCCCCCCGGCGCATATGTGTCGAATCTCCATGCCCCTGGGGATGTCCACATCGTCGGGCCTCACCGCGTCTATGAAGCCGCAGTCCAGCGGCGTCGCTATTTCAGCCTCTACCTCTTTCATAGATCTGCAGGAAATCCACGTATTTCCCGCTCTCCACATACGTCACCAGGTGGGTGGGAAAAAGCAACGTCTGCCCCACCTCAGCCAAGGCCTCCGCCATTTTCTTCAAGCCGGCCCGCTGGGCCGGAGGCGCCACCACGGCTACAAGCGACCCGCGGGATGTCTCGTGACGCAACGCAACCCAGTCGCTCAGCTTCAGGTAGTGGGAAAGGTAAGGCGGTATCTTATACACGTAGAAGGGGTTCTGCACAGGCACCACGCCCTCCTTAACCCTCTTCACAACCATGTAGAAAACCTCGGCGAAGTTAGACACATACGTCTCCACGTCTTTATCCACAAACCCCGCCACGTCGGCCTCAAGCCGCGCCGCCACGTCCGCGGGCTTGAAAGCGGGGGAATAGGGCCGCACAGCCTTGTCTAAAACCGCCGTGTGGAAACCCTCGTTAAACACGGCACCCAGCGCCCAGTCCAGGAGCGACACCACCTCCTCCTGCGTCATGGAGGCAATAACCCCGCCGCCCTCCACCTGGCGGCCTGTGACGCCCGGCACCACTGGCAACGTGGAGAGAGAAAGCGCCTTCCTCGCCGGCAGGGACTCCAGAAACGGAAAAACCACAGCGAGCCGCTCATCCCCCTTCAAGATCTCCCGGGGGAACTGGCACCTGTACTCGCAGTAGTCCACACTCCACGCGTAGTGGCCTACATAAAGCGCCTTGTGTATGTGCTCCTCCAGCGGAGACAGCGTCTGGATGATCACCGCGGCGTAGTAGCTCAGCGACGTGAAGTCGGAGCTGTATCTGCTGTCGTCCACGCCCACCTCACCCTCGGTTATGTACATCCCATCGCACCTAAACCCCACACATACCCCCCTCTGCGGCGGCCAATCCACCACAGACACATGCACCGTCTCCCCCAAGGCCGCCGCCAGCGCATACGCGGCGAGGTACGCATCCACAGACCTCCTGACGTATATCGCCAATGGGTTCTGCTTCAGGTACTCCAGCACCCTGTCGATGTGGTCAATGACGAAATTCCTAAACTCCACGTAAAAACACCAGCCGGCTTTTTAAAGGTTAAGTCGCCAGATGCGACAAAGCCTGCGGATTGTAGACAAAATCCTTCGGCAACTTGCCAACTCTTTTGTAATACTTCACCAGCCTGTGGATCTTGGACTCGACCAGCTGCAGTCCTCTCCGCGACGCCATGTCCTTCGGGTGCTCCTCCAGGTGCTTCCTTATCCTCAACGCCCTGCGGATCAAGTTAAGCAAGTCCTCCGGGAGCTCCTGCCTAACCCCGTGCTCCTCCAAGATCCTGGTTAGCTTCTTGCCTGTTATTGGCTTAACCAGCGGTATGCCGTATTGATCCCTCAAAATCAAGCCGATCTGAGAAGGCAGGAAACCGCGGCGGGCTAGCTCCACCGCTAGTTGCTCCACCTCGTCCGGCGTATACTGGATCCAGGTGGGCACAGTGGGGTGGGCAGGCCTCACCGAACGCGATCTGCCCTTCTTATCGCGAGATCTATGAGGCACGACGCCAGTAATCCAGCCATTTATAAACTTTAACAGTTTTTAAAGGGCGTAGATATACCGCCCATGGGCCAGCCGCCTCCGTGGCCTTGGGACTTGCCCCTTGCAAATTTATATTCTGTTGATATCATTGGGTTTATGTACGACGTACCCTTCGTGGCTACGCCCGAGGTGGTTGTCCGCAGGATGCTTCAGCTGGCCCGGGTTAGACCCGGGGAGGTGCTGTACGACTTGGGGTCGGGGGATGGGAGGATTGTAATAGCCGCGGCCAAGGAGTTCGGGGCCCGGGCTTTCGGCGTTGAGATCCGGAAGGACCTCTACGAGCAGTCCACGGCCCGCATAAAAGACCTGGGGCTTTCAGACATGGCGGCGATTATAAACGCCAGCTTCTACGAAGTGCCTCTTACAGACGCCGACGTGGTCACCATGTATCTGCTCACGACGGTTAACGAGAGGCTTAAGCCGAAGCTCGAGAAGGAGCTTAGGCCCGCCACGCGGGTGGTTACGCACGACTTCGAGGTCCCCGGCTGGCGCCCCGTGGTGGTGGAGGAGGTCTACGAGGAGTGGCGGAGCCACAAGCTCTACCTCTACAAGATCCCCGGCAAGGAGGTCCCCATCCCCGGCAAGGTGAGGGCAGTCGAGGACAAGTGGCTTGGGCAGGTGGCTCAGCATATAGACGGGGCCGCCTCCCTCGAGGAGATAGCCACTAAGCTGGGCGTCACCATTAGGCAGGTGCGGGAGGCTTTGGAGGAGCTGAGGAAGCTCGGCGTGGTGGAGGAGGTGAAGATCATTAAATGAAGGAAGTAATAGAGCTTTACCGGAGGATCGGCGGCTTCCAAGCGCTTCATGCCGCCGAGGCCTACGACGTCCTCAAGGAAGCTGTTGAGCAGGCGGATCTCCGCTTCTTCTCCTTCACCGGCAACCTGGTAGCCACTGGGGTTAGGGAGGTTATCGCAGACGCGCTTAGGAGGGGACTATTCAACGTGGTGGTGACGACAGCCGGCGCGCTGGATCACGACATCGCCAAGGCTATGGGGGCGAGGTACATGGCCGGCTCCTTTGACCTCGACGATGTGGAGCTGGGGGCCCGGGGCCTCCACAGGCTGGGCAACGTGGTGATTAGGAAGGAGGAATACGGACCCTTGGTGGAGAGGTTCGTGCTGAGGTTCTGCGAGAGGCTGTGGGGCAGGTCCGTCGCTACCTACGAGCTGGCGGAGGAAATGGGCAGGGAGTTGCCCGAGGACTCCGTATTGGGCGCGGCGGCTAGAGCCGGCGTGAAGATCTTCGTCCCCGGCATAGTAGACGGCGCCGTAGGCACCGCCTTGTTGACATGCAACGACCTCGCCAGGGCCAGGAGGGGCGGGTCCCGGCTTGTGGTAGACGTGTTGAGAGACGAGGAGGCGCTGAGGGAACTTGTACACAGCGGCAAGAAACTGGCGGCCCTCATCGTGGGGGGTGGCATAAGCAAACACCACGTCATCTGGTGGGCCCAGTTCAGGGGCGGTCTAGACTACGCGGTCTACGTCTCGACGGCGGCGGAATACGACGGCTCCCTCAGTGGGGCAAGGCCTAGGGAGGCGGTTAGCTGGGGCAAGGTGAAGCCCTCCGCAAGAACCGTCTACGTCTTTGCAGACGCCACGCTTGTCCTGCCCATCCTCCTCAAGAGCCTTTGATATGTTTCTGGAGGCGGTCTCCGCAGTGGCGGCTTTTGGCGCCGGCGTTCTCTTTGGGATGTGGTGGGTGCCGTATCAGAAGAGGAGGGGCATCACCTCGCGCGACATCTACAAGGGGATAGACGGCGTCCCGCGGGCGGGCGGCTTGATCGCCTTGGTGGCCGCGGCTGTGGGCTACTGCATCATCTCGGCGTCTGTGTGGGCGGCTGTGCCGCTTCTGGTCGTGGCGCTCGCCGTTGGGCTGCTGGGTCTCGTGGACGACCTGCGGGGGGTACACGAATACGCCAGGGTCCTCTTCCCCGTGCTTCTTGCGTTTGTGCTTGCCAGGGCTGTGGACGTCAGGCTCACGATACCTGCGGTGGGCCTCTTCTACGGGGCCACCGGGTGGCTAGCCGTGTTGGCCATACCGGTTATGACAAACGCCTTCAACATGCTGGACCCAGTCAACGGCTTCCTTCCGGCGGCTAACGTGGCGGTGGCCGCCTCGCTTGCCGCCGTGGCGGCCGTGAGGGGGCAGGTAGACGCCGTCTACCTGCTGATGATACACATAGCCGCCTCGCTTGCCCTCTACCTCTACAACAAGTACCCGGCGAAGACCTTCAACGGAAATGTGGGGAGCTACTTCCTAGGGGCAAGCCTCTCGACGCTGGCCGTGTTGTATGACCTAGTGCCGTATCTCATCTTGGCCGGACTCCCCTTTGTGGTCAACGGCGCGTTGATAATCTTCTCCTCCGGCGGCATAAAAGCTAGGGAGAAGATCGCGAGGCCGACATATCTCAGAGACGGGGTCGTGTATCAAGACTGCTCCTCGCCCATCATCTCGCTTGTGAGAGTCGCGGTTTCGGACAGGGCCATGGGGGAATACGACGTATTCAAGACGTTGACTGTAGCGGTGGCGGCGTCTTCGGCCCTCACGGCGGCCCTCGCGTTTTTCCTAGGACTGCTGGATATGCCCATATGAAGAGGGTCCTCCTCCTACTGTTTTCCTCCTACGCCGTCTTGACAGCGCTTTTTGTGATCGCGTCGGCGTTTCTGCCCATCCTAAGGAAGAGGATTGCGGCCGGCTTCGCCGTGGGCGACGTGGCGATTGTCGTTGCGGTTTTTCTCTACGGGCTGTTTATATATATTACAGGTCTCTTACTGATACGTGCCAGTTGCAAAGATAGACGTTGAGACCTTGAGGTGCATAGCCGGCGTGTCCCGCTGGGAGCTCTGCATAAGGCTGAAAAACGCGAGGCGGGATCTCGCGGAGCTGGAGGCGAGAGTTGAAAAACTGCTCCAGGCGGCGCCGTGAGGCGGTACTCGGTGGCGGTTCTGGGGGTGGGGGGCGTGGGGAAAACCACCTACGTGTTTAGACTGCTGGGCCTCTCCCTCAAGCCCAGGGCCACGCTGAGGCCCGGCATATACCGCCTCTACCTGAGGGACAAGGAGGTGGACTTCATAGACGTGCCGGGCCAGGTGGCCACAGAGGTTGCCAGAAACTTCGCCAAGGCCTGGACCTTCTATGTGGACCTCATGATATATATGTACGACCTTACGGATCAGTCGTCGCTTTACGCGATTGCGGAGCTACACAGCGCCCTGCTTGACAGAGGCATCACCCCCTACAGGAGGGTGGTGCTGATAGGCAACAAGCGGGACCTCGCGGAGGAGCTGGGGCTCTTCGTCGAGGGGGATGAGATCGCAAACGCCGTCGGCGCCGCCAAGATCTACTACATGTCGGCGCTTAAAGACAATATAGATATTTTATATAAACCCCTTGAGGAAAATGTATGATACCCCGCGACGACATCGTCGCAGGCATCGCCAACACGCCCCTGGTGGCCCTCCTCTCGGAGCTGGAAGAGGTGAAGCCAAGCCCCAGGCTGAGACCCCTCCTCGACTTCCTCACGGACATAGGCCTCCTACAGAGAAAAGGCGACAAGTACAAAAAGGCCCAGCACCCCCCCAGGCCGTACGACGTTTCACCCCTCGCCGAGGTCGTCTCGGATCTTTTCCAACAGGTGGTGTTCCCGTACCTCGTCTCGGGGAGACGCGTCGCCAGGCTCGCCACGGAGCTTCAGAGGGCGCTCTACACATACACGACGGCGTTTCAAAACATGCGCGTCGTGGTGGCGCAGGAGCTGATGCGCTACGGCGGGTTGACGCTGGTCGCGGGGTGGTTCCCCTGCGGCTTCTCCTCGGAGCTCATGTCCATCGCGGGGAGAGACGTGGTCATCGTGGAGGAGCGGGAGGAGCTGGTGGCTCTGGAGATGGACAGGCTCTCCCTCATACCACTCGCCCCGGCGCCGCTGGGGCAGGAGCTAGCCGCCGCCAGCTTCCACGCCTTCGAAAACCTGCCGCTGAATGAGATAAAGGTAGCGGCGGAGAAATACGGAAAGTTCAACCTAGCCGTGGCCTGCCAGAGAGGCGCCGACTTAAACGCCCTGAGAGAGGTGGCCGAGGAGGTGTTCTACATAAAGCCGAGGGACTCCGTTGTGTCCTTCCTAAACGCAACCCTCCTAGACGCCCTAGGCCTAACCCGCCCCCTAGACGAGGAGAAGGCACTTAAGAAGGCAGAGAAGGAGGAGGTGGGGCCCTTCGACGTCTACATCCTACGGGGAGCAGGCCCAGCCTGAGAGGATTAAGTCCACCGCCTCTCTGAACCCCACCCCGCTCGGCCCCTCCACCACCACGCGGGCCGCCTTCTTAGCCGCCCCAGTGGCGTTCCCCACCGCAATCCCCCAGGCGGTTTTCAACATGCCCACATCCACGTCGCTGTCTCCCACCGCGGCCACCTGGAAGCAGGGAACGCCGAGCCTCTCGCAGAGCCACCTGACGGCCGTCCCCTTGTCCACCCCCGCCGGCCTCACATGTATCGCGTAGCCGCTAGACTCCACCACGTAGTTGCCGCCGACTGCCGCCGCAATTCTCCCCACGGCGTCCTCCGCCAGGGGGATATACGCCAGATCGTACTTCCGGCATTTATTCTGGGGGCTCGGCGCCGCGGCGCCCGTGGCCAGCACCGCCTTGTCCACAGCCGCCATATCGCCGCTACACAGCTCGTGGGTCTCGCCGTCGAGGTATATAAGGCAACCGTTTTCAGCAACCACGTCCCTTATGCCCAGGTACCTGGCTATGGTCAGGGCGAAGTCCAGCCCGTTCGCCGTGGCGAGGACAACGCGCAGACCCGCGTCGCGCGCCCTCCTAAGCGCCAGAAGCGCCTCCGCAGACAGCTCATACGTGTTGCGGCTCAGAGTCAAAGTCCCGTCTAGATCCACCACCAAAACCCTACAGTTCACAAACCGCCAGAAAAACCACGTTTAAATCCTAACAGGCAGGAAATGCTCCACCAGCGGCAAGGCATCCTCCACAGACTCGCCACACCTCACCGGAGCATACCTACTCCGCACAAGGCATCTGGCCAGCTCGGGGTCGCCCAGCACCCTCAAGGCCTCGGGGCCCGCCGCGCGGTCCGCCGGCCTCCACCTCCCCTCCTCCCTCTGCACCTCCACAAAGCCGTAGGCCACCTCGGCGACGCCCGCGGGATACGCCACGACATACAGCGGAGACAAGTCGCACCTCTCAGCCCAGCAGTTTAGCATCGCCAGATGCGGCTCACCATTGAAAACACCGTAGACTTCAGAAAGCGGGACGAGCTGGACCTCATACGTCGAGTCCCTGGCCTTAATTATGAGCTTTGGAGGCATCAAGGTATCCCGGGCCAAAGTCACGTGGGTCACCACCGCCCTCCCGCCGCGCCGCCCAACGAGCACCGGCATCTTAGCCCTAGGCACAGGAACAGGCGGCCACAACGTAGCCACATACCCAGGGCCGAGCACAGCCCACCCATCCCTAGTAACAATCCGGCTCTAAACCATACCCAACCCATACAGACAATATAAAAATACTGCCATAACAAGAAGAAGGCATGGACGCCGCCGCCGGGATTTTTAGGCGGCCTCTAGCCTGAACCCGGGACCTACGGGTTAACAGCATCGGCGCAGCGATCTGCGGGGGTGTGTCTTTGTTTTTATGTGTTTTTAAGTTTTTTCGTTGAGTGTTTTGGCTGTATTGGGGTCTTGCGCGAGTCTTTCGAGCAGATGATGTGTTATTATTAGGCGTCTTCCTCCCTTACTTTTATGTGGTTTTTCCACCGCTCAAATTCGTAGCTCAGTATTTCTCTTAGCCTGTTTTCCAACGCCATCTTTATCTCTACACTCAGCTGTGGGTCGCCGTATTTTTCGGCTTTGAGCCTGATCCCGCCTATGTTGACCGCCTTGGTGCCGGAGTGGAAGCGGTGTAGCGCCTCTTCTGCCGCCTTTTTCTTCTCTTCGTCTCCGGTCTGCGTCACGTGTTCGAGGTACCGTTTCACAGCTTCTTTCTCCTTTGGCGTAAGCTTTTCTAGCTCGTCTTTCGGCACCGCCACCTCGAAGCTGGAGGCGCCTTTGCTTATTACTGAGGCGTTTATGCCGGAGAGCCTAAGCCGGCGTCTAAACTTCTCAGCCTCCTCCAACACAGAAAACCGCGCCACGGCATTTACAGTGGGCATCTTCCTGCCCTCTTTCATCACATACGTCAGCCTCAGCTTCATCAACGCAGGATTTTTGCGCCCAAAACGGCGTAGCGAGGGGGGTGCGGCTGGAGCTGGCCTTCAGCAGATTTGAAGTATATGAGGGTAAGGTAAGAGAGGTGCACCGCCCCAAGGGCCTGCTGGCCTACGCCGCGGCGGCGAGAGAATACGTGAGGATGCTCTAGCTCCTCTGAGGCCGCTGGCGCTG
This sequence comes from Pyrobaculum sp., assembly GCA_009903905.1. The sequence continues at coordinate 14,622 of WYEI01000272.1, forward strand.
TTTTCGCGTCTCGTGCGGAGCCCAACTCTAGTGTAAAATTCTTTCTCTGTCGGCTTAAACTGTTTTTCCTTTCGGCGTGTTACATATTTCGTGTTTTGCCAAAGCTGGATGACCGGCGCGAGTGCAGAGGAAGGGTAGACAGATTGACTAAATTGACTATGAACGCCGTGGACTATGTAAGAATATAGAGAAGATGACGTGCATGATGATAAAAAAGCGGCCCCCCGCAGATCCGCTCCTCCGCCGCTCTAACCGGGCTGAGCTACGGCGGCCGCTCTCCACATTGGGTAGACTTTATAAAGTTTTTGCGTATTGTGTTTTATACTTAGCTTTCTTTAGGATTCACGGGCTGTTTCTGCGTCTTGGAAGTAGTGCTCGGCGAAAGCCTTTTGTGTGCATTATATACCTGTGTTTTTGCTCAGATGAACCGGCCGTAGAACTTAGTTTTCTTCTTCCGGGGCTAGTAGTATCTTTGCGTATTCTGCGAGGGAGTTTCTTAGGTTTGCGTCTTCGGTTTGGAGGGCTGTGGCGAGTAGCACCTGTGCTAGCACTATTTTCCGGTCTTCTTGTGGTAGCGCGTTTA
>WYEI01000238.1 GCA_009903905.1 Pyrobaculum sp.
GCGTTTCCCGTCTTCGGGCTCATATATCTCTACGCAAGACGTAGCTTTAGGGAGCTCGCCGCCGTCCTCCTCATGGCGGTCTCTATTTTTCTGCTTGTAAACATCCCCATAGCGGGGCATCTAGGGATTGAGAGATGGGCCCGCGAAATATTGGGGGCCGTATCGTGGCACACCACCTCCCGACCGCCGGGCCCCACGGCCTCCACGCCCCTCGACTGGTTGTTTATGCAAAACAGCTTCGCGATTTACATAAACCCCGACGTGTACGCCAGCGGGACCCCCGCCTACCTAGTAGCGCTTGCATACGCCCTCTACAAAAGAGACGACGTGTCAGCCCTCTACCTCTCAACATACGGCGGGTATTGGCTGGTGTATCTGGCAGGCAACCACACCCTCTACAGCTTCTACGCCGCTCACTTCTCGCCGCTGGCACACATACTGCTGGCCGGCCTATTTGCCAGTCTATCTAGGAGGTAGCCTTGGCGGTTTCCACGTGGACGCGGCTGAGGCGTTCGTAGATGTCCAGTAGAAGCGACATGGAGCGTAGGTGGTCTATCATTTCAGACGCCGACAGCCTCTCCAGCTCTTTTCCCAGCTGGAGTATCTTGTCGAATATTATCTTCCTCACCTCCCGTAGCTGTATCACCTCCAGCGCCTGTTGAGCCTCCTCCTCCGTCTTGACTAGGACAACCGCCCGCTCGCAGTTGGCGCAGTACAGCTCGCCGGTCTTGAGCCGCACTAACACCGTGCCGCATGCAGGACATGTGTAAGAGGTGAGGGTAGCCCCTGCCCTGACCAGCTGCGCTATTTTCTTTACCACGTCTTTCTCCACGCTCCGCCGTAGGGAGGAGGTATAAAAACATAGGCGCCAACAGACGAGTGGATACGTTAAAGATCCTCCTCTTGACTCTAGGCGGCGGCGTGCAACACGCCATACGTGTGTACCGACAATTAGCCGAACTCAGACTCGAGGTTGTGGAGGGCGGCGGGTTGTTGATAAACGGTGTTTCCGTGGTCGGGAAGGGCACAAACAGCGTTGTCTTTAGGTGTAGACCCGCCGCAGGACAGATGGAGCTGGCCTGTAAACTTAGACGCGGCGACGCAACGAGGGACAGCCTAGCCGCCGAGGGGCAGTTGCTACATCTGGCAAACGCGGCAGGGGTTGGGCCGAGGATCTACGTCTACGCCCGTGACGTGGTGGCCTACCGCTACGTAGACGGGGTTCACGTAGACAAATGGTGGAAGACCGCCGACGCCGAGAAAAAACGCGCATTCGTGAAGGAGCTCCTTGACCAAGCCTTCAGACTAGACAGAGTAGGTATCTCCCACAACGAGCTGGCTAGGCTCGAGAGACACGTGTTGGTGGAGAGGGATCTCCCCGTGATAATCGATTTCGAGTCTGCGACTGTCGGCGGCGGCAGTAACGTGACCCAGGTCGCCAACGGGCTCTCCAGGCTTGGCCTCAAGCTTCCCCTAGGGGCGTTACGTGGATACAGGAGGTGCCTATGTGAAGACGCCTTTAGAGAGGTGCTACGTTTTTTCCTTGACCAGCTCTAGCGACGTCTGCCATATCTTGTCGCCGAGGTGGTGTAGGTTTATCAACACCTTGCCCTTCTGCATCTGCTCCATCTCCTGCCTTGAATATAGGGCAACCGCGACGGCTATCACACGTCCCTTCTCGTCTGTTACAAACACCACGTCGTCCTTGCCGAAGTCGCCTAAGAACTCCTTTATGCCGGGCCGCATGACGTCGGCCCCGTTGATTATCGGCTTTACGGCGCCGGCGTCAACCACCACCTTGGGATACGGCGGAAGCGACTTCCCTTTTGCAGACTTGTATATGAGGAAAAGCGTCGGCACTAAGTACTCCCCCACATTATGGATTATCTTTAGGAAAAGCGCCTCCCCGTCAACTAAGTATAGGTGTTCTCTCTCTGACAGCGGCGCAATCTCCACCACGTCGGCCCCCTCCAGAACTGGCGCCATGAACCTATTCGCCTCGCGTAGCTCCCTTATTTCTCTGTTGCTGAGCCTAATGCGCTTCACGTGAAGGAGGATTCCAGTACCATATAAACTTAGTCAGCGCATGAAGTGATTCGTCATCTGTAGGCCTTGCCAGGTCTCTTCACCGTATATGAACAGATATAACCGTTTTAATTTTTTAAGCTGGATAATATGGACTTTTAGTGGAGAAGCTTCTGCAGGCGACGCTTAACATAGTTAGGAGCCGTGGGGAGCAGTTGTTCATAGACGTCAGCAGACCCTACGCCTACACCCTAGTGGCGAGGTTCGACGACAAGAAGTATCTGTTGAAGGTGGCTTCAGACGCCGAGGATGTCCCCAACAGCGCGTTAAAGGACCTGAAGCTGATAAGCAAATACGCCGACGTGTCAAGCATATGCGTTGTCTCCGGCGTCAGGAGGCAGATACTTCAAAGAGGCGTAGTCTACGTAAAAGACGACGTTGTGTTCATGTCGCTTTCAACGTTTACAGATATCCTAAACGGGGAGGAGCCCACGTTTAGAGTAAGCCGCGGCGCAGTTACCGCAATGATAGACGGAGGAA
>WYEI01000045.1 GCA_009903905.1 Pyrobaculum sp.
AGCTTTTCCCCAAGGAGGAGGCCCACCCCCTGGATTGGGACTTTGTGGAGGAGCTGAGCTTCGGCATGCCGCCGACGGGCGGCGTCGGCATAGGCGTAGACAGGCTGGCGATGATAATCACCAACGCCGAGTCCATAAAAGACGTCATTCCGTATCCGATCGTGAAGAGGGCATAGCCATCTGTACATAGACGTATAAGGCGACTGTCAACAGAAAGGCGGCGCTTGTCGCAAAGATCATGTTTCCCATGTAGACCGCGGCCGCGAGCAATGCCGCGAAGACCGCCGCCGTTGCCGCCTCGTAGGGGCCCCACGCTCCTCCTCTCAGCGCCGCCAGGCCCTTGGGGGTGGTGTACCACCTGATTCTACGCTTGAGGAGGCCGAGCAGGACGTAGAAGGTGAGGTATGGGCTTAGGATGAGGAGGAGGCCGGCGGATTTGGCCATTTTGCCGGCTACTTCAAGAAAGCTGTGGCCGTCTAGCTTGGCTAGTCTGTAGACGTACAACAGCTGCAGTGCGGCGGTTATGAAGAGGGCCAGCTGAAGTATTAATATGTGGAGGGGCGGGATGATTATGCCCATGTACCCCATCGCCACGCCTGCCAGCATCACGGCGAAGGTGGTGAGTATCATGAGGGGGTGCGTGACGACGTTGAGGAGTATGCTGAGTTTATGCGCCGCCGGCATCTTCAGCTTGAGCAACTGGGAGAGGTATTTGGCTAGTATGTAGGCGGAGTTGTAGGTCCACCTCGCGTACTGCCGCTTAAACGCATGAAAGCCCGCCGGGACTTCTACATACACGGGGGGGCCTGGGGAGTAGACCACCCGCCCGCCGTGTACATACGCCTTCATAGATATGTCGTAGTCGTCGGCTACGCAGTTGCAGAAGCCGCCTATCTCCCTGAGAAAGCTTTTCCGCACGGCTATTCCAGACCCCAGGGCGAAGACGGGGTGCCCCGTGTTGTGCCGGCCTAGTATAGCCACGTAGTAAAGCAGGTATTTGTAGAGGAAGAGCTGCAGCGTCGCTATGGGGGTCTCCACGGGGGCGTAGCCGTCCCAGCCGAGGAAAAGTATCTCTTTCTCGCCCACTGCGCGGGCTCTTGTGCAGAGGCCCGGCGGCGGCACGCTGTCGACGTCTAGGAACAAGAGGACGTCGCCTCTGGCCTGCTCCGCGGCCCAGTTGAAGGCGGTGCCCCTGTACCCCACGGGGTTCGGCCTCCTCAACAGCTTTACGTCGTGTATACCCGCCTCCTCCACCGCCTTTCTTAACTCTTCAAATTTTTCCGGGGGGTCGTCGGACACTACGATTATCTCGGCATCTGGACAAGAGAGGGCTGACAGCCTACGCAACGCCCCGAGGAGGGTGGCCGCGCTTTCGTTCTTGACGGGGATTATTATCGAGAGGAGACCTCCTCCGGCGGGGGGCGGGTCGTAGTTGACGGGCCGCGCGTGTCTGGCGTAGTAGATGTAGTGCGCCATCAACAGAAGTGCGAAAACCAGAAGGATGAAGTACGCCGAGAGCAGTGTGTGTTGTAGCCAGGGGGGTATGGCCGGGGCGTTTGGCACCGTGATTGCCTCAGTCCTTGTCTTGTTGAGTATATGAAGTGTCTCGTTGAGGAGACCCCTCGGCAAAGTGATGTTTGGAAAAGTAATATTGACCACGACGTTGAAGACAAGGTATTATATAAGTAAGACGGCGAGACGAGATTTAATTTAGAGATATCTACAGACGTGGAGGCCTTCAACACGCCAAGGGTCTTGCTGGTTGGTAGCTGGGGTTCCGAGGGCTTGGTGTCGGCTTTTACGGATGCGCTGTACAGAGGCGCCTCGTGGGAGGAGGCCTTGGGCGCGCAGACGCAGGAGCTCGTGGAGAGGCGGATAGGCGCCTTCTACCGCCAGGGGCATTGGAGTGTATTCGAGTTCATGGGGGCGCAGTTCATCGTGGAGTGCTCCCGGGCGTGTCATACGCAGTTCATCCGGCATAGGCTGGCTTCCTACTGGTCGGAGTCTCAACGCTATGTGGACTACACGAAGCGAAAGATCAGATTCGTGGTGCCGGTGGGCTTCCCCGAGGAGCCCCTTAGAAGAGCCTACGAGGACTACGTAAAGCTTAGGGAGGGCTTTAGGCCTGAGTACGCCAGGATGGCGTTGCCAAACGCCGCCGCTGTTTTGTTCGCCGTGCAGATGAACGCCCGGGAGCTGTTGCTGAACTTCGCCCCCCTGCGGTGCGCCTACGCGGCGCAGGCGGAGATTAGACACGTCTGCTGGCAGATGTTCGCCCACGCCTGGCGCCTCTGGCCCGCCATAGCCAAGCTGGTGTGGGCGGACCTCCCGGCGTTGCACCGAGACTTCTGCACCAAAGTCCCACGGGGCGAGGACTGCCGCCTCTACGCCATAAAAGACGCAGAGGAGAAACACGGCCCCCTCCCAGACAAGCCCTGGCTCGCCGCTGTTGCGTATGGCCGTTAGGCGGGTTCTGATTAGGGGGCTTGAGGCGGGTTCCGCATATCTTGCCTATCTCCTGCGGGAGAGCGGCGTGGAGGTGGATATACAAACCGCAAACCCC
>WYEI01000210.1 GCA_009903905.1 Pyrobaculum sp.
TGAGACACCTCACGAAGCCCACCCCCACCGGAGACCCCGACGCCTACAGGAGGGAGCTCCGCTTCAGAAAAAGCTGGCTCTACGCACTCCACCTTGCCACCCCCCACACACCCACCTGCCTAGGCTACGCCCTATACGCCGCGCTGGAAGCGGGCGAGGAGCCCGAAGAGACGTACATCGACAAGGCACAGGAGCTGGGGCTCCTAAAATGGATAATAGCGCTTGAGGCCGCGGCCCTCGACATAGGCACAAAAAACGAACTAGACGCCCTCCTCGACGCATACAGCAGATACCTACCACACCGCGACCTACAAACGGCATACTCCGCCTTCAGATACATGCCAAGCGACGTCAAAGAAATAACCATGGCAACCCCAGCCCTACCAATCGAGGAGATACTCCAAAAACTAGGCCAATAACCCCACGCCCCTAAACAGATGAAGCCCCTAGTCTCCACCCGCCAAGACACGCCAAGGCGGATAACCATCAGCGTGGAGGACAGCGGCCGCGAGATGGTTCAGTATTTGCTGGAGCAGAGGGGTTACAAATGTGCGGCGGAGAGGCTGCGTCTAGACGCTGACTACGAGTTTGATATTTACTGCAACGCCGGCGTGCTTACTGCAGTAGGCGAGGCCAAGGTGAGAGCCGGCGGCCGCGACGTAGAGAAGGCCCTGGAGAGAGCAGGAACTGTCGCGTAGACAGCCAGACAAAATCTCCGGAAAACTCGTCCCGGTGCTCTACACGCTCGTGGCAGAGCCCCCCGCCGTCCAAAAGGCAAAAGAGCTCAAGATATGGCTCATCGAAAGTAAGAGAGAAGTTGTCACGCTGGAGGAGGTACTGGGGACGGACTACAAGCAATAAGACGCCGCCGCCGGCCTTAAGAAGGCGCATCCGCCGGCCCCGTCAGCGTAACCAATATATACCCCCAGCAAAACATCCGCCATGCTCCTGGCGGCGGGGTTTGTGCCTTCGCTTGTGTCGCTTTCGGCGCTTAAAAGCCGCGCCTTACGCAGGGGGGCTTGGTTTAGGGCGCGCCCCGCCGCCAGGGCGCTCATCGACGCAACCATACTCTACCTCAAAAGGGGCGGCCGCATAAAATCGCCAGCCCTCGCCGAGGCCCTAAGGAAAGCCGCGGAGGAGGTTCTCCGCATGGTCTCGCCGATACGCGTGTTGGCCAAAGCCGTAGGATACGCCGTGGCCAGACAACTCGGCGTAGAGGTAGACGAGGAAAGGGCAGTAGCCCTAGGCCTGCAGTGGCTAAACACGCCAAAAAGATGGAGAAAAGAATTCACAACGCCGTGAGACGCCCCAGCCGCGCGCCAGAGACCCGAGACGGAACACGGCAACCGACATCATGAGTAGGCAGGTGCACCTATGGGCAGACCTGCTCCCGCCTGAGAGGGATTTGAAGCTGGAAATCGGCACACGCGGAGCCTGGCAGACGCCGCTACACAGAGAGGCCGTCAGGAGAGCGCTTAGGGGGGCATGAGGAGAGTCAAACTTTCACTCCTACCCGGGCTTGAGGTCGAGTTCGCAGATCGGGACGGCGCCCTTAGGCGGGTTGAAGACTGGGCCAGGGAGGGCACGAGGTGGCCTATTGTAATATTTGGCCCGGAGGGTTGCGGCAAATCTGCCTTTCTCCGGCAGGCGGCGGCTATGCTTCGGGATTTGGGCTACGACGCGGTCTACGTAGATCCGTTGCATAGGTTCTTCACAGCCCACACCGATGTGGACGAAGTAGTCAGGAAACTCGCCGACGCGGCCTCAGAGACCATCGGCGTCGCGCAACTCAAGCTAGCCACATTGGCCATAGACGCCGTGAAAGAGTTGCTTGCGAGATGGGGCAGAAGGAGGGTGGCGGTGCTCGTGGACGAGGCCTTCCAGGCGATAGGCGTCGACAAGGCCGGGATTTACGTAAAGAGCTTGCTAAACTTAATCGAATACCCGCCGAGGAGCTATGACGGGATAGTGGCCGTGGTGGCTACAAGCGAGGGAGTCACCAGGAGGGAGATCGGCCGCCATAGGTGGGCCCATTTAACGCTGATGTGGAACATGGCCAAAGACGGCTTTACGCAGTTATACGAGGCGATACCTGGAGCAGAGCCGCCCTTCGAGGAGGCGTGGAGGTGGACCGGCGGAAACCCCCACATGCTTCTTGAGTTACACAAGAGCAGCTGGAACGTCGACAGGATAGTTAAGGCGTTAATTAGAGATAAAGAGCTGACGTCGAGCTTCATAGCCAAGTGGAGGAGGTGGCTTGAGGCGGCCGTTGAGGACCCCGAGGCTCTGTGGAGCCCCGACGCCCCCGAGGAGCTGATCAAACAGCTGACGGAGAAAAACCTTATAGTATACAACATGTACGACAGAGACCCCTACTTCTGGATCGACCAACCCCCACCCGAGAGGGATCCCGAGCTGGGCATCGGGAGGAACGTGGCTTGGCAGACGCCCCTACATAGGGAGGCAGTGAGGAGGGCGCTTGAGGAGGTCGGGAGGGGATGAAGAGAGTTAAGTTGCCGCTCCTACCCGGGCTTGAGGTCGAGTTTACGGA
>WYEI01000063.1 GCA_009903905.1 Pyrobaculum sp.
GCCTGCGCCAGCCTCAGCTTTGCCTCCGGGTGCTTCGTGAAGAGATCCAGCAACGTCTCGGCGACGCGGTCGTCGGACCTAAGCGCGTCTAGGAAGATGTCTCTAAAGAATGTGGGCTCCCTCTCCACAAGCTCCCGCAAAGCCCGCTTGAGGATTTCAACATCCACGGTATAATGTTTACCCTTTTTAAAAAGCTTAAGGCCTGTGGTGGATTGCCGCGTCGGCGAGTAGTGCAAGGACGGCTCCGGCTAGGGCGTAGTAGGCCCACTGGGCCAGTTTGTTGGCTGTATTTACGTCGCCTGTGCCGCCCAGTTTCTTCATCTTACGCCGACGGCAAGCGTCTCTACATACAGCCTACAGCCAACTCCTTGAACTACCCCCACGGCGTGGATCCTAGGCCTTCACGGCCCGCACGGCCTATCGGAGGACTTGCCGAGTCCCCGACGCGGCTTCGCTAAATACGCCGAGTGCCGCGGCGTTCAACGAGGCAGACCCATTATTCGCGTCTTCACCTCGGCACCCCGAGCCGCAAGCCCCGGCGCCGAAAAGCTCCAACAGGGGGCAGGCCACGATATCACCATGCCGCAACTACCCCCTTGTCGTGTAGTGGAAATAATTACCAGAGAAGAAGCCTGGGAAAAAAGAGGGGAGTTTTACGAATTAACTACGCGGCTTACGACACTGTGAGGGTGGCTGTGCCGTTGAACCGTTGGAACCCCGCCGTGCCGAGCGGCTTCACCACGGCGTAGTACATGCCGTTGTAGTACTTAATCTTAATCATGGCGTTCCCCGTGTATATGGTCAAGTCGGCGGCGTTTCCGCCAAGGAAGCCAGCCACAGACTTCGCCGTGTACGACACGCCGCCAAGCTCCACAGAACCCGTGCCGTACACCACCCGGCCAAACCGCGTCACATTTACACCCACCACATCTACCGTAAACGCCGCCTTTATGCCGTCGCCAGAGATAGAAACCTGCCTCGTGGCTACACTCAACGTGACGTTAGCACCGCAACCCGCCGCCCGACCCCAACCAGCGCCGTCTTTCCACCCCTTTCCGCCGACGTCTTTCCAGCCTGCCTTTGAGCCCCACCAGTCGCTACCCCGCGCCCCGTGGCCTTGCGCAAACGCCGCCGCGGCGATCAGCAACACCGCCAACACTCCAGCCGCAGTCAACCACTTATTCATGAAAAACCCACGTACCCCCACTATAAAAAATAGACTCACCAAAGGTGAATACGGGCCGCGCTAACCACGGAGCCTCGCCGCCCTCCCGGCCTTCTTCCCCCTCCGGGGCTCCGCTGCCTTGAAGTATAGGTAGAAGAGGTAGACCAAGGCGCCGAAGATGGCGATTCTGCCTAGCCAAGCCGCCATGGCCTCTGCGCCGACGCCCTGGGGCCTTGCGACTAGGGGAAACACGCCGACGTAAGGCACAGTAAACAACACCTTACCCACAATGTTGCTAGACACCGGCGGCTCCCCCACCGCCTGATCCGGCATAGGGTTGTTGTCTCCCCAGGTCTTCAACCCGCAGTTCCCCTCCTTCTGATACACCCTGTGGATAATCCAGCTACCGTACCACATGGGGTTCCTAGCCACATACACAACTATGTCGCCCACGTTTACAGACTGGCAAGAGGCGCCTGTCAACACGATGAAATCCCCCACCCGCATCGTCGGCTCCATAGAGTAGGAAGAAACCACCGCAATAGGCCACTGCACACCAGCCAACACCCCATACATCACAATAATCGCCACCAACCCCACAAACCACACCAAATCCCACACCCAACCCCTCACACCCCCCAAACAAACCCCAAATATAAACATTAAAACCAACACAGCCCCACGACTCCCCAAGCCGCAACACGTCGAGACGCCCCACCCACCACCCCAACGACACCGCTTCGCAACGGCCACGTTGATCCCCACTAGCCACAGAACGTCAACCTCCGCCGAACCCGAGCTTCGCCAACTAGAAGCTCCAGCAACCAAGAACCAGAACAACACTAAACACTCTCCAACGCCCTCCTCACGGCCTCTCTGTGTATGGGGGTCTGCCAGGCGACGTTTTTGCCGATGCCCAGCCCGGGATCCCTCTCGGGCGGCGGGGCGTCGATCCAGAAGCTGGGCCTTCTGTCGTACATGTTGTATACGATTAAGTTCCTCGCCTCCAGCTCTTTGACAAGCTCCTCCGGCGCGCCGCCTGTCCAGAGCGCATCTGGATCCTCCACCGCCACCTCAAGCCACCTCCCCCACCGCCTAACAAACTCCGCAGTCAGCCTCTTCTCCCGCATCAGCCGGAGAACTACCTCCTCAACATCCCACCCATTTTCATAAAGCCTCCCCAGCATTCTCGGGTTGCCGCCGGTCCACCCCCACACATCCTCGAAAGGAGGCTTGGAGCCTGGCAGTTTCTCATACAGCTGCTGGAAGCCCTCCCTAGGCATGTTCCACATAGGCCGCAACTCAGCCCAGAGGTGTCTCCCAATCTCCTCCCGCGTCACGCCTTCGCTTGTGGCGGCGATGGCTACGATTTT
>WYEI01000044.1 GCA_009903905.1 Pyrobaculum sp.
AAAAACCGCCGTCAACACGAAGCTCTCCACGAAACCGGGCGGCGGCGGGTCGACATACAGCAACGGCAACGCCACCATGAGCAGAAGCAAAACAGAGGCCGTCAACCCAACAACCGCCTTAGCGAACGAATCCATACCTAGAGAGATCCATCCTCCTCAAGACATCAACCACGCAGTCCCCCTTCTCCGAAAAAGACGCCACAAACGCCTCAAAACCCACAACCCTCAAGCTCCGCACGACCCCCCCACCCTGCGACGTGAACAAGACGTAGATCTCGTAGGGAGGGTCGTCAAGGAAGGAGTAGGCCCCGTTGAAGAGGTAGACGTAGTAGGTCCTCCCGCTATGTACCCCCCTATAGGTGGCCCAAATCGACGAGTTGGCAACCTCCTCCAGCCGGCTGAACTTCCCCAGAATAAACGGCACATGCGCAAACGTGCAGTCGACGGCGCCTACTTCCAACATGCTCCACGCCGCGTCTAGGTTCGCCGCGACCTGTACGTCCCTTGTCGGCGTCAAGATGGCGGGAACAGTTATGTTAACCCCACGAGCCTCCAGATACCCCACCCCCAACCTCTCAAACCTAGACACGAGATCCACAACGCCATCTCTCTTCAACATCCACGCCAACGCCAGCGCCCGGTACCCAATAGGCGCCTTGTTCGGATCAGCCAACGCCACAACCCTCCCCCCGAGATCCCCCGGCGAAGCCACCGGCGACCTACACACAAGCCCCATCCCAAATCTCCCCAACACAAAAACCTGCCGAGGCCCCAGCCCATCCACATCCCGCAACAACTCGATATCAACAGAGCCGTATATATCCGGCAGAACCCCCTGCTGCATCCGCCGCAACCCCTCCACAGACCCAATAGACAGAAGCCCCCCACCAGACAGCCCAGCCTCAGCCACCGCGTCAGAAACCACGCGCATAAGCGTAGGAGCAACGAAGCCCACCACATCACCGCTACACCCAGCCCCACCACCAGCAAAGCGAAAAGAGCCTACAAACAAGACCCCCACAACCCCCACCAACAAGAAAACCAGCACCAGCCGCTTCACAACCCACCACGCACCCCACCATTAAAGCCTTTCCTCAACAAACAAAAAAGAAAAAAGAAAAATAAACACACAAGAAACAAAACTATTTAATAGAATTTTCTTAAATAGTTAGTAAAGGACGGCCGGGCAAATAAGAATTTAAAGCCAGTCCCCCAGGCGGGCATGGACTGCCTTGCAGAAACGCTGGAGAAATTCAGGATGGTCTTCGGAAGCGAAGCCCTGGTGGACGTCCTCCACGCCAGCCCGGACAAAATAGCGGCGCGCTTCCACGGTAACATGTGCTACACCTGCGGGGCCTACGACTACTTTGAGGACTTCGCCTACATGTACGGCGAATGCGCCGGCGAGGAGTGGGCAGTCGAGTCATACCAGCAAAACCCCGACGGCACATACACAGCGACGCTGAGACCCAAGCGCCTCCTGAAGACCACAAAAAGACACATAAAAATAGTCATAGACAACAGAGAACTCAACTACCACCTAGAGACTTAAGAAATTTCGTCGACAAGCCGCGGAAGCGCGCCCCGAGAGGCGATTACTCAACTCGACACAGCCCGCGGCGCGGGCTTTGCTCGGCCTCCGCCGCGGCGCTGGGGGCCTCGTGCTGGGTTTGAAGAGCTTACACGGGCGCGCCTCGGCGTGTGGACTGCCCAGCGCAGGCGGCTAACGCGTCTTCTTCGTGCATGTGGGTGACGGAGTCGGCTGTCTGCGGCGGCGCTGTGGGTTCAGCCTCAGCGTTGGGCGGGGAGCCACATGCGAGGCGGCGCTGGGCCTATGCTGTATCTAGCCGGGCTGTCGCTGGGGGCGTCAAACCAGACGCTGTGGCGGGTTGCGTAAGCCACGGATCCTCCTCTAGTAGGGGCGGCTCGCTCTTGGCTGAGCACTACACCCGCAACTTAGGAAAAGCGTTCACCGTCGCCGACAAGCTAAAGGCGGCTGGGTTTAGGCCTAATGTTGTTAAATCCGGCCCCAACTACGTGGTGTATATAGCCAGAGCCGACCTTTTGAGGCTGACGGAGAGGGACGGAGAAATCAAGAAGGCCATAGCGCTGTATCTAGCCGAAAAGGCGAAAGACGGCACGCCGAGGCAGAGGGAGATTGCCGAAAAGATCCTAAAGAGAAACCCCCTTTTTCGGGTCCAGCCGCTGGAGGTCTGCATCTTAAATTGGCTATGAATAAAAACGTCAAGACAACTAAGGTGTATTGAATTGACGCGTTGAACTCGTTATGTCAGATGCCAACCCGGTCAAGGTAAAAGAAAAACTAGACTGGCGGGCCCGATGGGATTTGTAGGCCGGCTCTCGCCGTGAACCCACGACCTACGGCTTTACCCGCCTGCCGGCGCTTAGAAGGCCGCCGCTCTATCCGGGCTGAGCTACGGGCCCCTCTGGCGTTCTAACTACGTTTTTATAAGCTTTACCGCCCTTTGACACCGCGGCAAAAGATAAATCTACGCCACGAACGAGCTACGTGG
>WYEI01000089.1 GCA_009903905.1 Pyrobaculum sp.
GGACTGGAAACGCCACTGGAACCTACGTCATAACTTCTCCCGCTAAACTCGTGGCATACTACAAATTCCAGTGGAGAGCCGTCGTCGACGGCAGAGCTTTTTGGCTCTTCCTAGACGAAGATGCGATAGCTCCTCCCAAACTTATAACGCCACGTTGAGTTCTTTGATCCCTGGGGTAGTATATTATATGTACACGGCGATCCGCCCATAGAATATCTGGGAACGGCTATCTGTAGGCAAGCTCTATGAGGTATGGAGGCGTTGCGGAAGCCCCGCAGGCGGGATGCAGAGCTTTCCAGGCCCAGTGACGGCAGGAACCGACAGATGCATCACAGCGACAGACTTTTTATAGCGATAAAGCCGCCTAGATGTGGCTAGCTCCTACTCCAAGCCTGCTCTTTACCATTTTGTGGAGAGCCATAATCTAGCTGACTGGCAGAAAAGCTGGCGAAACTACATACAGTCTCAAATACTGCCGTTAGCCGAGTGCGGGAGTCACCTACGGCAGACAGTCGGCTCCGGTCACAGCCTGCAGAAATACGTCGACGAGATAGCGACCATAGCACAAAACATCGCCAGACGAGAAAACCTTAGCCCCCAGCCTAAAGGCTGTAAGTTAAACGACTTCCTTAAATATGCCGCGGACGTCACCGCCTACTACAGCCCCCATACCTTCTTTGCCCTTTCCATTAGAAAAATAACCAAGCTACACTTCCACCTCCACTACGGCGATCCCTCGCAATACAGCGACGTCCTCAACAAGCTTGGCTTCCAGTGGACTTCACAAGACTGGTACGACCTAAGCGGCTTCGCCGACTGGACGGTCAAAGCCTCCAGAGCCGATTCGGAATACAGGTTACAGCTACCCAACGCTATAAACGCTAAGTCTCTGGGCGCTCTTATAGTTCTGCTCAACGAGACCATATGGGATATGGTTACGTCTATCCCATCGCTCTCACAAATGTTCCTATATGGTGGAAAGCCGCTAGATAGTATATATAAAGAATACTTACAAAGAGTTAGAGAAAATATATTTACTATTTATAATAAGAGAATTGATGAATTATCCAATAAGCTTCTGAAGGATATTATGGAGGATATTATTGGTAGATACTCATTTTCGGTAGATAAAGTTCTAACACTTAGACATTATGAACGCAGTTATGTTTCACTTATTTACTGGTATGTAATTCCACATAACGCGCAGAAGGTAATTCTCGAAATAGACTACGCCGAGCCTCTTCCTGGCATTTCTTCTAACGTGCTTCGAACGCACGTCTATGTTGGAGACATACTTAAAGTAGACGGTTATCCTATTATGGAGATCTTCTGGAATACATACCTCGATCTGCTCATGCCATTGGTTATGTCCGGATTTGTAGAACTCGTCGAAGCTGACATCAACACGCGTATCTTCTTAGAAGAGCAACTAAAAAAGCAACTAGGCCAAAGACTCTCCGCTGCATACAGCGTGGTGGAGAGATGGCGGTAGAACAACGCATATCGCCGATAAGCATAGGCGTAATACAAACTATTAGCCCGAGGGTAGCAGTGGAGGGTAAAGAGACCGAATCCGCTAAGTTGCTCCACGCGCTCTTTATAGTGAAAAGCTTTGAAGTGGCGCCGCGGGGCGAGGTGAACGTACAGGCGCCGCTGATGCTTCAATATGCCACTCAGGAGGCTATGCAAGTACTGGCAAGTCCCCCTATAAGTCTCAGCGTCGCCTCCTCGCCGCCTAAAGCCCTTGAGGTCGTAGGTCCACCTTTCCTTTCCCAATTCCTGTTGGGCTCGAGACAGGCGGTGTCCGCTGTAGGCTCCGGGTACGGTGTAGAAGAGACGCAGGCCGCGAATCCGCTGAGACTCTTGAAGGCTCCCTACCTCGCCGCGTTATTCAACGGAGCGGTAGAGAAGGCGGTTGTGTTTCTCAAAGACTACCAAGACAATCCCCACCTCGTTCTTGTAGAAGAGTTGCTGAAAACTAGGCTCAGGGAACTCGGCGTAGAGGCGAGGCCGTTTGTGCTGTCGGCAAAACTCGATGGAGAACACAAGAGCTTTGTAGCCCAGATAATGGATACGCTGTTAGGCAACTACAACCTCATATCGATAGACCTCTGCAACTCCAAAGCTCTCCCAACGACGACCGAGGTGTTGAGAGACCGTATACGGGAAATCGCTCTTCAGCATAAGCCAGCTTACTTAATCTTCCGATTCTGTAGCCACGAAGATCTGGGGCTCGCAGAAGAAATTGAGAGAGATCTCTCCGGAGCCAGCATCCCGGCCTACGAGATAAATATAGCGGGCGCCGAGTCGTTATACCTCGCCTATCTCCTCTGCGGGCAGTTGAAGAAGTTGCAGAATAAAGAGGAGGCGGATGCGGCCACCTTCGAGAAAGTCTTTACCAGATGCTTGTCGGAGAAGCGGAGGAAGCTTAACGAGTTGCTGAGCGAAGACGGGGGCATCTATGCCCTGTTAAGTCGCCGGGGCGCTAACGAGTCGGCGGAACACTATCTAATGAAGGTCTTCACGGTTTACCACATAGTGCAGATGCACGATCTGGAAAAGAGACTTGAAACGCTCAAGGTGAAGATAGGAACCGAAGCCCCGCTCTGCAACGCAGTAGCAGATGTCTACTATTCGGAGAAGGGGGAAGTTTACGAAATAGAGACCCTATACGGCGAAGGGCCTGTCGTCATGAAAAAGATCCAGGAAACAGTAGAGAAATATACCAGTTGTAGCAATGTGAAGATCCACATAGTGGTGGATAACTTCGCGGCCTTGATGCATTTCGAGGAGCTGTGGACGCTCCAGCGAACCTACACAAATATCTCTATCGAAACCCTAGACGTAGACGACATGCGGCTAGTACCACTCCGTGAAGTCGCTGATCTTTTCAAATCATTAATCTCAGAATAAGATTCTCCCCTATGACCTTCGTGGTGGCGTTTCGGTACGGCCGCGGCGTGGTTCTGGCTTCCGACAGCCGGGCGGTGAGCGGGGCCTCGGCTGAGGAGGAGGCTCAAGCCGATATATATCTCGGACGGCGAGGGGGAGGTGGACCTCGCCGTGGTGGGCGGCGCCGGGGACGGCGCAGTCGTGAAGCAGTCCTTCCGCGACGTCGAGGCCGCGTTTAAGGAGTTCCACTACGCAGCCGGCAGGCACCCGAGGGGCGGGGAGGTGCAGAGTGGCCGAGGACATACAGCGCAGGCTGCCGGCGCGCTACCGGGAGCTGAGGTCGCTGGGGTACGAGCCCGAGGCGTCCCTAATAGTGGCCGCGGTGGACGGCGACGGGAACCCCTACATCTTCCGCTACAGCGGCGGGATTCTGGACGACCGGACGGAGGACGGATACGCGATGGTCGGCATAGGCCGCGACACCGGCGGGGTCCTGCTGCTGAGCCTCCTCGGCTACGGGCCTGAGGCGACCTGGGACATGGGCCTCCTAGCCCTCCTCCTCATAGCTGCCGTGAACCCCTACGTCTCGCCCCTCGCGGCCGAGGCGGACGGCCTCTACATCCGGTGGCAGGACGGCAAGGTGGTCATGGGCCCGCTGGAGCCCGAGGCCTTCCAGGAGTACAAGCAACGCGCCAAGAAGAGGATACAGCTGATACGCGCCCTCTGGCAGCTAGCCGAGACATGCGGCGAAGAGGCGGTGGAGAAGGCGCTCGAGGCGCTAAAGTCCGCCGGGGAAGAGGCCAAGTCTTAGATTAGCCGCGAGAGAGGCCGGGCGCTCCGGCTTCTAGGCGGTCGGCCGCGTCGGGGGCGCCTGAGCTATAGCCCTCTGTGCCTCGTCTGGGGCGGCAGGGTCTTGAAGGTCACGGCGTGCGTCCTGTAGATAAAGCTCTTGGCCACGGCGACTCCGCTCTGGGCGTAGGCCAGCTCCCCGGCGTATTCGGACATGTCCACGCGCTCAAGCACCTTGGGCTCGCTCCTCATGGCGATCTTGGTGTTGGTGAGCTGGATCACCAAGTCGTTGAGGTCGGCGGGGCTGTGGGTGGCGAAGACCACGCCCATCCTCCTCACCCTCCCCAGCCTGGTGAGCTTGTTTATCATGGCCTCCACCACCTCCTTGTTGAAATCCTCCCGGGCGCCCTCCTGCGGGAAGTAGTAATGGGCCTCGTCGATAAAGATGAATGTGGGCGAAGGCGCGGCGCCCCTCGCCAGCTCCTCATCCCGCGCCTCGAACACCCTAGAGAGCACTCTGTACACCACCGCCGATGCCACCGACGGCGCCTCCCTAAACCCGCGGAGGTCGACAACTACGAGGCCCCCCAGCTCCATGTAGTCAGGCTCGCCGAACGTGGCGAAGACCCTCCGGCCGGTGGGCTCGGCGACGGCATAGGAGACGTCGAAGAGGCCGGTCTCGTAGATCATGTTCATGCCCCTCACGAAGTTATCCACCTGGCTTTTGTGAAGCCTAAGGTCCTTCCACACGCTGTCCTTATCTGCATCTTTAGCAACCTCAGACTCCAGCCTCTTCATTACTGTGTCTATATCCCGCAGGTCTTTCCCCGCCAACTTCTCCAACAACCTGCGGAACAGCATAGACACCCGCTCGCTGAAGAAGGGGAAGAACCGCGGGATCTCCGGGTATACCTCTCTAAACCTCATGGCCCATGGCAGAAGCCGAAGCGTAAAGACCCGGCCCCCGGCATCGACCTTGGCCACCACCTCCACAAGCCGTTTGTCCTCCGTCTTAGTCTCTGCGTTTAGGACCTTGGCGCCTGGATACGTCTCCTCTACGAAGAGTTCAGCCAAGGCGCGGCCCACGAGCTCCGCTGCCTCTCTCTCATCTGTCACGTCTAGAAGGCTGTACTCTTCGCCGAGGTTTCTGGCGGCGATGCGCTGGATGTCTTCTCTATGTCTGTCTATGAGGTGCCGCGTCACCGGCATCAACACGGTTATTTCGTCGAGCGGCTGGTAGACGCCGGGCGCCTCCGGCGGGAGGGTCGTGAGGAGGTAGTCGCCCTGCAGGTCGAGCGCGAGGACCGTGGCGTTTCTCACAGCGTCGATGGTCGACAGCGCCATGTTCTTCAGGAGGACGGTCTTCCCGGCGCCGGTGGTGCCCACCACCAGGACGTGTTGATACATCGCCCTCTCCGGCAGACGTACCTCCACGGGGAGCTCGAAGCCCCCCGCATACAGCTTGCCTAGGAGTATCCCCTCCTTGGGGAGTCCCAGCATCTTGGCTATGAGCTCCGGCGACGGCCTAAACACGACGCTGAGGGGGTCGACCGGCGTGTAGACGGGAGTCGGCTCGCATTTATCCAAGGCGTCCATGGGGCACTCGGTCAGGGGCTCCAGCACTATCTGGGCGGGGGTCTTCAGCCCCTCGGGGTCCTCCACCGGGGCGTAGAGAGTCTGGATATGGGCTATGTGGGCCACATGCCGCCTCCTCACCTCCACCACCCTCCCCAACATGACGGACCCCAGGATGGTGGCCACCCCCAGGTACTCGCCTATCCTCGCCCCCGCCCGGAGGTACGTCTCGAAATCCACGTCGATGACAACCCTCCGCTCGTCGGCCCCCACGGAGGCCACCTCGCCGGGCGACACCCTGCCCAGCACCTCGCCCAGGCCCTTTTCCTTCACCTTCTGCCTAAGGGCGTCCACCCGCGGCTTGAGCTCAAGCGACATGTTCCCTCAACGCGTTGAGGAACTCCACCTCCGAGTCGTAGGTGAGGGGGATGTCCCGGCTCTTCACCGCCTCCCTCAGGGCGATCAAGAGGTTGGCCGTGAGCCTCTTCGCGTGGGCGTCCACCACGTCGATGACGTAGGGGATCCACCTGCTCGTGGCGGTCCAGGCGAGCCAAGCCGCGACCTCCTCCGCCTCGCCTCCCAGCCGCCTGAAGTCGTCGTGGAGCATCTCCACCCTGAAGACCGAGCCGTGGACGGACGCGTACCAAAACACCTTGTCCGGAAAGGCGTAGTACCTGAGGTCTCCCCCAGCATAGCTGAGGTGGAAGGGCCCCATTAGGTATATGCCGGATTTAGGCGCAGCGTTGGAGGCCACATAGGCGTCGTTGCAGTAGCGGCGGTCGACTTCGACGGAAAGCGCGTCGAGTACCTCCTGCGCGCAGAGCTTCTGCGACTTGTCCACACGCTTCACCACGCCCACCGCGGCGAAGCCCGCCCTCCTCAGCCCCTCCACGGCGGCCATGCGGACATTCAGGAGACGCGTCTTGGCCCAGTGGTCGAAATATATAGGCCCGTCCACCACGGCCAAGCCGCCCCCGCCCCGCTCCGCCACGCGAAGGAGGGCCTCGCTCTCCATGGAGACCCTGACCTCGTCGAAGATATCCTCGTCCGTGCAGTCGCAGCTCTCGTCCAGATACGCCCCGTCGCTCCTCTTGACGATCAGGAAATCCAGCCTCCCGTCGCGCTCCACCTGCGTCAACACCTCCCGCGGCGCCCTAAGCGCGAGGAACCTCCGGCCCAGCCCGCCCGGGATGAAGTCCACGGCCTTCTCGCCGAGGCCGTACACGGCGACGCCGACCACGTAGGCCGAGAAGTGGGGCCCCGCCAGCTTCCGCGTGGAGCCGTCCACGGCGACCGGGGCAAAACGCCAGGCGCCGCCCTCCACCCTCCTCACCGGCGCGCCCTCCAGGGGCTTGACCGCGTAGGGCCGGGAGTCCTCCGCCTCGCGGAGGGGCAGAGGCTTGAGGGCCCTCTTGGCCGAGGCCAGATAGTCGGCGAGAACCCTAAACCCGTCGACAGCCACGACATACGCTCCGCAGCTATTTATATCTCTAGTATGATACAAAAAGGGCAAAAAACTGCGTATATACTCAACTACGTGAAGATCCGCCTCCTCAGACGGGAGGAGCAACGCGGCCACTACCTACTCCCGTTCAAGCCGGACAACCCGGCCAGACCCGCCAAGGTGGCCGTCAAGAGAGGCGGCCAGCTCTACATAGGCGAGGCTTGGGTGGATTACGTAGACGGCCAGTGGGCTGTGGAGCTGCCCTACACGGACGAAGAGGTGGAGCTGATATACCTAGAGTAGCGGCTCTATCTATCGGCCCTCGCCAGCTCGGTTCCGCCGTCTAAATACCTCTTTACACTGATGTCCTCAAAAATGCCACCTGGTGCTAAGCGTCACTTGACCTAGTCCCCGGGCTTTCCGGCACATCCTTCATAACTCTCCTTACCTTTATGGAAGTAGCTATACTTGCTAAGAGAAAATCAACAGGACCGAATTTTATACATCACAAAATTAATATGTTGCATATAATCCATGGAGACCGCTCTTAGCAGTCTATTACTTCAAGCAGTTTTGCAGGGAGCTGGCGAAAGGCTAGACGAAATCGATATACAGATAGCGGTGAATTTAATGGAGGCGCTCCAAGACGGCGATACGCTAACGTCGAAGCTAGAAGCCAGCCAACTCATACATCTTTCTAACATCTTTAAAATAGAAGAGCTAAAAAATCTTATTTTAAAGCCATCAAGATATATAAAATTTAAATATAATAATAGAGAAATAAGCATAGATACGCAATCCAAGGTGCTCACTGTGACCTGCTTAGGTTCATCGACCACGACAATAAGGATGTCGCTTGACAGCATGATCTGGTTTCTACTAGCTAACGGCGTCGTGCGGAGGAGCAAAATAGATGAATTCAAAATTCTCGCGGATAATTTCCTTCAAGCTCTAGAGAACCTCAAACAAAAATTATCCAATCATCTTCTAGTCAAGACAGGAGAGAAGAAACCGCCTGAACTTAAGCTAATCTACTACCATCTCCAGAAAGACGGCATATTAGAGCGAGCTGATAAATACGGCGCAACAGTCGAGGTTCCTAACAATCAGACCTATCTCATATTATCCAAGGATAGGCTCCAGACTCCACTCGTGCTTCAAACCCGAATTGCAACATATCTTACCAGCATAGAAACCAGAGAAAAAGTTCTAAATGCAGACGTATCTGCAAAATGGATAGAAACATCTACATTTATTCAACCATGCGCCACCCTTCGTACCGTATCGGCCGGGCCTGAAGAGCTACGGCATTACCAAGTAGCACCTGAAGACAAAATAAGACTAGAAAAAACAACAATATCCTTGGTGCGTTCTGCAAAAGTTTATTTCCCACAAACCACACGATACCTCGCCCTAGAAAACCTCTTCGAGCCAGCGCCTATGGCCGAAGACAAGCTACAGGAAGGGTCGCTCCACCGCAAGGTCCAGGAGAGGCTGGTGGAGCTCGGAGCTCTGCTGGGCTTCTACGCCGAGCTGGAGCACAATATAAGCGGTTTTAGAATAGATGTGGTGTGGATGGAGGGCAACGGCCGGATTGAGTATGCCTTTGAAATAGTCGCCGGCGGAAGCGTAGCTGAGGCGGTCTACAGACTGCTCCATGTGGAGGCCGCCCATAAAGTACTAGTAGTCGCAGACGACAGGCTCGAGGAGGCAAAGGAGAAAGCCGAATCCCGAATAAAAATATTGCCTATCTCCAAGGTTATGGACAAAAGAACGACCGCAATAAGATCGATACTAGTGTAACTGTCAAGCCGTAGCAAAGACAACGGCAATACGCAGAAGTACAATTCGCCTAAGAGCCGGACCGTCTTCTAGCGTTGTACTTGTACTCTATGCCGCGGACCGTCTCCAGCGCCCATTCCTTTTGGAATTGGGCGAAGGGCTGGCAGGTCAGCTCCACGCACTTATCGCCGTCTGTGTAGGCGATGCAGACCATATACCGGTCTGGGAACCGCGAGGCGTCTACCTCGTCGGCTGTGAGGGATATAGCGGCGTGTTAGCCTCCTCGGCGCCCTCTGCCGCCTCTTTCCATTTCTTCACCAGCATCGACGCGACGTCGGTGAGCCGGACGAGGCGGCGGCCCGCGACGTCAAGCGTGTAAAACTCTACATCGTGATGCTTCCTCAGCTCTCTCCGGGTCCTCAGTAGCAGTGGCAAATAGATAACGGCCTGTGGGTTGGGCACCACGATCCACATCTTCCGCCCCCCGGCCCTCTCCACGGTCTCCACAAGCTTATGAACCACCGTGCCTGTGCCGTAGAGGGTCTCGACCTCGACGACAAGCCCCTGGAGGCCGCCGCACGTTACAGCTACGTCGAACACGGCGGCGCCCTCTCCCCTCTCGGTCTCGACGCAGTTGAGGCCCACCCTCTCCGCCAGGTGGCGCACCGCGAAGGCCTTCGCCAGGTAGTGGAGCTCGGATTCCCGCTCGCCGGCGCTCGGTCTCGTCCTGTAGAGCACCTCGAAGCCCACCTCCCTCAGCCTGCGCCAGTACTCGTCCTCCAGCCAAACCACAAACTCGTCGAAGTCGCGGAACCCGAGGCTTCCATAGTCGGGCACGGGGTCGGAGACCCGCCCCCACATGGCGTTTGCCAGCAGGACGTAAAGCGGCAAGCGCTCCGGCCCTATGGAGACCTCCACGGGGCTCGGGACGACGGAGGCGTAGCCGCGCACGGCCTCGGCCAGCGCCCGCTCCCAAATGCCCAAATCCTTCACATCGCCGTAGAATGCGAAGAAGCCGAACTCCTGCGAGAAGAGCTCCCTAAGCCTATCGCGCAACCTTTCGAGATCCCTCCTTTCGACCTTCAACCCCCCGGAGAGGTCGAGCACGAACACCCGCTTCCCGGCGCCGACGTCCACGGGCAACAGGAGGCGGAGGTCTTCAGGCGTTGAGACGTGCCTGGGCTCGGGAAGGCCCCCCGCCCTAACTCTGTAGACCTCCCTCAACACGCGCTTCAGGAGCTCGATGTAGCCGAAGCCGGCAGGCCTCGCGACGATTACGACGGGCCTCTCGGAGGTTACGCCGCCTAGTCCGAGCAGAGGCTCGGAGTAGACCTCCTCAAGCTCCTCCAGAGGAGCCTCGGCCTCATGCGCATCCGGCGGGCCGGGCTGAGGCGAGGCGGCCGCGAGGGAGGGGACGGAGGCGTCTACGTCTAGCGAGGTCTCTCTCGGCCTCTCGAAGGAGGGCGTAGCCCCCTCCGGCTTAAGCTGGAGAGCGGCTATGTGGGGCGTCTCGAGGGAAGGGCCCAGCCGTAGTTGCCGGGCCTCCCCGAAGGAGACGGCGATAGGCTTGAGAGAGGCGTCGAGAGGCCTCGCCGCTGGGGCTCCGTGCTCAAGCCGTAGAGAGATGGACCTCGGTCCCTCAAACGAAGGAGAGAGGGGCGGGGGCCTTGCGGCGAGCATGGCGACGGGCGGCACGGAGAAGTCCAGGCCGGAGGGGCGCGGCCGCGCGGTCTCGAAGACGGGCCTTAGGACCCTCAGCCTAACCTCAACCGCCTGTCCGGACGCGTCCATATGGGCCGCGTGGGGCTTTCCCGACGGCGCCGGCTCTCTACGCCTCAACACCCTGACAACGTATAGGAACTCCTCGGGAGAAGCCCCGCCTTTAACCTCAATTGAAGCCATGTGTCAGCATCTGCGCCGTTCTGTTTCAATAATTCCAGCTAGGCATCTGTATTTATACACCGTATATGACGTGCAACTCGGTTGATAAATGCTGAAAATATAGAAGGGCTTGCAGCAAATCCAAAGGCTATTAGAACGTGCTGGAATGAGTAACCCTAGGAACGCTAACGGTGCCGCCCTTTCTAAAAACTCATGATAAGCGAGCGATACGCTCTCCATCTCTTTATGGTCTCCGCCTATCTTGTGCATGCGCACAACGCCCCCTACGATCTCTGCTTCCCACAGGGAGGCAAACTCGCAGAAATGGGCCGTATGTTTTCGATACCTATCCACGAAAACTTTAAACTCTTGTTCTCCAAAAACTTCGTAAAGCCTTGCTATGATCTGTACAACAAGATCTCCAACAGTACCCTCTAAGTGGCCGAGGATCCCCAGCTCTTCGTCGAGCTCCTTGCCTAGGCCGGGCGCGATTCTCAAGCCTATCTTCACGCCGTATTTCTCCATGAGCGCCGCGACGGCGCCGTCGAAAAGCCTCTCGCCGTACATCAACCGGAGGTACGGCTTAGGCGTCAGCCGGAGCGAGTTTAGGAAGAAGGTGAAGGGGTTGTAGAGCGGGAGGAGCCTAAGCCCCGCGTTTAGAACCTCCTCGTACGCGCCCACGAGATCCCTAGCGTCCCTCACCTCGTAACTCCTCGGTTTAACCTCCGCCGAAACCTCTTTTGGGATGCGTCTATACACCTCGTCGAGAAGCCTCTCGACCTCCCTGAGGGTGTTGACTACGGCCGTCTCCCGCTCCGTGATTCTCACGCCGAGCTCCTGCGGCATCCTGCCGGCCCTGAGCGCGTTGACCAGCTTGTTGAGCGCGTCGAGGCTCGCCTCGAAGCCCAGCATCTTGAAGAACCTCGCCGCAGAGCCCTCGGGGAAGCAGCTCTCTTCGATCACGCCTCTGTCTACGCATTCCTGCCTCACGCCGCCGAGGAGCATCTGGAGGGCGAGATCCCTGTCGCCGCCCCTCAGGACTTGCGCCAAGTCGCCGGAGAGCCGACCCAAGATGACCCGCCTTGCCTCCAGGAAGCCGGCCAACGCGGCGTAGAAGGCGCCTAGCTCGTCCCGGAAATACCTAACCCACGTGGACTCGTCCCAAAACTCCACAGGCACGCTATCAGCCATACAGAGGTCTCTACGTAGGATAAAAGATTTGCCTGCCAGAACCTTGGGGGAATCCCTATAATCGCAGTGCCTCCAGTAGATCTGCCAGCTTCTCCGCCAGCTCCGGCTTCACCGTCTGTACGCCGGGCAGTATCCTTACGCCGAGCTCCTCCAGCCGCCTCCTGTCCGGCAGGCGCCACCTGGCCGGGTCGTCGGGTCTCTCCACCACGCTCCCTGCCGCTCTCTCCGCCTTTATGGGGAGGAGGTAGCGCCACTCGCCGGAGGGCCAGTACCTCCCCCGCGGTTGTCTCAGGCGGAAGAAGCCCTTGCGGTGAATCCGCAGTTTGGGCACTACATGAAGTAAATTGTCGCTGAGAACTTTAAATTTTATTCGGTGCGAGTACCTATGACTTCTTGGCGTTGTCATGAGCGTTGTGCTGAGTTTGTGGGTATTTCTGGGGCTGTGGCGCGTTTTGTGGATGAGCTTATCGACAGGGAACTCGACGAGGCTCTGAGGGAGGAGGGGGCGAGGGGCCACGACGCCGTGTGCGGCCTGCTCGCATCGCCCATTACAGCCGCCGGCGGGCTGGGTCTCAGCGTGGCCACGCTACACGGCGTGGATCTCCTATACGAGATCCTCAGGCGATACGGCAGACTCGACGAAGAGCACCTGAAGGCGGCTGTGCTCCACTGTATGTTAGACTGCGCGGATCAGAGAATGCTTAGGTGGGACGGCACCTACCTCTGGAAGAAATACCCCCTCGAGATGCTGCGGCTGTGCCGCGACAGGGTTGTCGAGAGGTGGAAGGAGCTATACCACCGCTACTTCCTATTCGGCTACCCCTTCCCCACCCTTAAGCGTATTGAGGAACTTGCAAGCCTCGCGGAGGCCCTTTTGAGGAACGAGCTGGAGAGGTGTCTCCTCGATTGTGTGGTGCCTGAAGCCGAGGGCAAGGATGCGCCTAAGGTCGGCCCAAGGGCTGTTGCCGAACTTCTCAACTGCGTGAGGGAGAGGATGGGCAGAAAGGCTGTGTACTGCGTAAATTGGCAGATGCTTCCACAAGCCTCAGCTGCTACTAAGATCTACGCGGAGCTCAGCAAAGGCCGCGTAGTGGCGGTGAGCTTCGCCGAAGGCTACGGCTGTGGACAACCATTCATAGAGACAAAAAGTTTAGAAGAATTCGTTGAAAAACTTCTGTCTCTTTGCAGACAATAACTTTTTCACTGCGTTAGGCGACGCAGAAAGCGTCCTAGCCACAGCGGTCTTCCCAGCGCCATGGGGCCGTACAGAGGTGCAACGCCAAAGGGCTCAGTCGCGCCAATCGACCCGACGTCTCTAAAGACGGGACGTATGTGGGCATTTTATTCCCCAGTTAGAAGCCTCTTCCCCAGCGAGGCGAAAACGCCGAAGCCGCAGGCAGTCTGGTACTGGCCATTAGCGTAAACTTTTTACCGCGTCTCCGCGCAGTTTTTATGGTCTTGCTCTTCCGCCGCCTCTACGAGCGTAGGGCTGAGAAGGCGGCGGCCTGGGAGCGTGTGGTTATAGTGGGGCCGCCCTGCGCCGGGAAGACCACCTTCATAAAACAGTTTCTTGAGCCACGCGGCGTTGAGGCGGCTGAGGAGACCGTGGGCCTGGCGCCTGAGACGGAGGAGGCGCGGGGAGAGGGCTTGAGGGAGCGGGCCCTGCGCCTCCTTAGGGGGCTCGCCGGACGCGGCTACGTGCCTCGGGACCGCGTGGAGAGGGAGCTGGCCGGCATAAGGGGCGCCGAGCTCCTCAAGGACTTCGACGAGCTCCCGAGGAGCTTCGTGGAGCATCTGAGGGAGAGGTACGGCGGATATGCCCTCTACCTCTTCCACATCCCGCCGGATGTTGAGGAGGAGAGGGAGGCTGTGGAGAAGGTGCTGGAGGTCGCCAAGAGGGTCGGCGTCGAGTTCAGATGGCTCGGGCTGAGGTACGTGCCGCCCGGCGTCGTGGCTATGCTGAGGGAGGGGGGCGAGGGGTACGTGGAGGAGCAGCTGAGGCTGTATAGAAGAATCCTTGAGGAGCTCGACGCCGCAGGCGGCAGGCTCGCCAAGCTGTGGGAGCTGGTCAGGAGCGTCGCGGAGAAGGCAGGCGAGTCTCTGTTGGAGAGGTTCGCGGAGGCGGTGGCGGAGCTCGCCAAAGACCTGCTTCCCCTTCTCCACATCCCCGGCGCCGTCGCGGCCGGCGCCGTGTTGGGCGTCGCCTCGTTCCTTCTGGCGGACGGCAGGGGGTGGGGCGACTGGATAAGGCTACTGGCCGACTGGTCTAGGCTGGACGGCCGGCTTAAGGACCTCGCGGCGGCCCACGTAGCGCTGGGCCTAGGCCTAGACAGAGGCAGAGTGAGGGAGGTCCTGGACGGCCTCGCCGCCGCAGGTGGGAGGCTGAAGGCGCTGGAGTCCGAGTTCGGACGCCTCCTCGACGAGGTCAAACGCATGGCGCTGAAGGCCATGGCGCTGGAGCACGGCGTCGCCGTCCACTTCCTCCCCGACGTGGAGGGCCGAGGCCTATACATAAACTTCTACGTGAAGGGGAGGCCGTACCTCGAGAGCCGGGAGCCCTCGGGCCCGGCCGCCGTGCCGCTGGTGGAGGGAGGGCGGTTCGGCGAGCTGGCGGCTGAGGCGTTGCGGCGGCTTGAGGAGGAGGGCGCCGTGGTTCTTGTCGGCCCCAAGGGGGTGGGGAAGTCCACCTTGGCCGCCTACGTGGTCTGGAAGGCGCTGAGAGGGGGCAGGGCGTACGGCGTGGTGAAGGTGGCCGGCGGCGTCGGCACGGAGGCCGTCCTAAGGGCCTTGGCCGAGGAGGCGGGGGCGGAGCTGATAGCCCTCTACGACCCCTCCCCGCCCGAGGCGTACTACGATCCGGACTACGTCAAGCTGACGAAGGCGCAGCAGGTGGGTGAGGCGTTGAAGGAGCTCGGAGCGCTTGCGGCCGCGGAGAGGCGGGTGAAGATCTTGGTGGTGCTCCCCGGCGACCTCTACAACGCCGTTATGGAAAAGGCGGATGAGCCGGCGTCCGAGCTTCTTGAGAAGAGGCTGGAGGTGGATCTGAGGGACGTGAGGTTCCTCGCCGACGTCGTCCACGAGTACTCGAAATGCGGAGGGATGCCGGCGGGAGTGGCGGAGAGGCTGGCGGAGAAAATCGCCGAGTTCGACGGCGGATACACGCTGGC
>WYEI01000007.1 GCA_009903905.1 Pyrobaculum sp.
TCCACGTTTTTCGCCTCACCCACCTCCTCCAGCATCAGCGAGGCGTCTACGTTGGCGCCGCCGTGCAACGGCCCCTTGAGGCTGGCTATCGCCGCCGTGACGGCGGCGTACATGTCGGCCAAGGTAGAGGCCACGGTAACGGCCGTGAAGGCGCTGTTGTTCATGGAGTGCTCCGCGTATATTATCAACATGACGTCGAGAGCCCTCGCCTCCCGCGGGGTGGGCCTCTCGCCCCTCAACGCCCATAGGAAGAACTCGGCGTGGCTTCCGGCCTCCGCGGGCTCCGCCGGCCCCAGCCCCCTCCTAGACCTGTCAAACGCGGCGACTATGTAGGGCATGGCCCCCGTGATCTTCAGCCCCCTCGCCAGCTCCACCTGCGGCGACTTATCCCTCAGATCCTCCCCAAACGCCATCGCCGAAACCGCGGTCCTCAACACGTCTATGGGCTCCGCGGCGCGGGGCGCCTTCAGCAGGAGGTCCTTGACGTGGCTCGGCGGGATGCGGTGCTGGGCGAGGCTCCTCCTGAACTCCTCAAGCTCCGACCTCCGGGGCAGGTTGCCGTGCCAGAGGAGGTACGCCGTCTCCTCAAACGTGGACCTCTCGGCGAGCTCCTCCAGGTCGTACCCCCGGTAGTAGATCTTGGAATTTTCAAGATCTATGTGACAAATCTTGGTTTCTTTCACCACAACGCCCTCAAGACCGGGGAAATACATTGCGGAAGTGTTAAACGCCCCATATATATATTACATCGGCACAACGTCCATCAAAGCAATGAAGCTGTCGATAATTATAATTATTGTGCCACAGCGCCGCCGACGGCCAATCGGCCGGGCCCCTAGACGGCGGATGCCGCGCCGTTTCCAGCGCCCAGGCCGGCTCCTCCACCTGTACTCCGTCTAGGTCATGTTTTATAAGCCAGTCTGGACCTCCGCCTATGGAGATGGCCGTCGTAGCTGTGCTGGGGGCCGACAGGGTGGGCATCGTGGCTGGCATATCGAACGTTTTAGCCCGCCACAACGTCAACATCGTAGACATCTCGCAGACCGTGGTGCGGGATATCTTCTCCATGATCATGGTCGTGGACATCTCAAAAGCCGACGTAGACATCTCCCAGCTCAGGAAGGAGCTGGAGGAGGAGGGCCGGAGGCTGGGAGTTATGGTAGGCGTCTACCACATAGACGTATTTCGGTACATGCAGAGGATATGAGATTTGAGCCCGGGGAAATCGGCGAAGTCCTGGAGATGCTTCTCTTTAGGGAGCTAGACATCAGAGCCGTCACGCTGAGCGTAAACACCCTCCCCGCCGCCAGGCCGACGCCGGGGGATCTGTTGCCCGCGCTTGAGGAGGTGCTTGAGCCGTATCTAAAGCGGCTTAGGCCGGCGGTGGAGCGGGTGGCGTCGCGGCTGGGGGTGAGGATCGTGACCGTGAGGCTGGCCGTGTCTCCCGTCTCCATCTTGCTCGAGCCCATAGGCGACGGGGCCGCCGCGGTTGAGGTGGCGCGGCACCTCGACAAACTCGCCGAGAAATACGGCGTCGACATGGTGGGCGGCTTCTCCGCGTTTGTACACATGGGCGCCTCCAGAGGCGACAAGGCCCTCATGGAGGCGCTGCCGGAGGCGTTGAACACCACCGCCAGGTTGGCAGGCTTCCTAAACACGGCCTCCACCATGACAGGCATCAACCTAGACGCAGTTAAGAAGGCCGCCGAGATCATCCTCGCCATGAGGCCCCACGCGGCGGCGCGCTTCGCCGTCACCGCCAACCTGCCGGAAGACGTCCCATTCATGCCCGGCGCATACCACGGCCTCGGCCTCCCAGACGCCGTGGTGAACATCGCAGTAAGCGGCCCCGGGGTCATCGAGGCGGTCGTGAGGAATCTGCCAGACGCAGACGTGAGAACCCTCCACGACGCCATCAAGCGCGCCGCCTTCAAGATCACAAGGCTGGGCGAGCTGGTGGGGAGGGAGGTGGCTAAGGAGCTGGGGGTCCCCTTCGGCGCCGTTGACCTCAGCGTGGCCCCCTCGCCTAAAGTCGGCGACTCCGTAGCCGCCATCCTCGAAGCCATAGGCCTGCCCAGGGTGGGGGCCCCCGGCTCCGTCTTCGCCCTAGCCCTCTTCACAGACGCCGTCAAGAAGGGAGGCGCCGTAGCCGCCTCCACCATAGGAGGCCTCAGCGGCGCCTTCATACCAGTCAGCGAAGACGCCGCCATGGCGAAGGCCGCGGCCGAAGGCGCCCTCACCCTCGACACGCTCAAGGCCATGGCCGCCGTCTGCAACACAGGCATAGACATGGTGGGGATACCGGCCGACGCGAGCCCGGAGGCGGTGGCGGCGCTTATAGCAGACGTCATGGCGCTCGCCGTCCATCTAGACAAGCCGCTGGGGGTGAGACTGGTGCCGATCCCCGGCGCGAAGCCCGGCGACGTCTACGACCTCGGCGGCCTCTACGGCTCGGTGGCCGTGATGAACGTTTCTAGATACTCCAAAATTCCGCTGATGGCCAGAGGCGGCACCGCGCCACCCGGCGTGGAGAGGCTCAAGAAGGGGTGACGCGCGAGATGAAAAACGCCTCGCTTCTATGTATGTGGGGAAACGTCCTGCCGCCGACGCCGCCTCGGTAAGACGGGGCGAGGTCGGGGTGGGGCTTCTCCGCCCGGCCGCCCACCGCGGCCACCACCTCCTCCCCCTCCTGGGGCAGGATGCTACAGACGGCGTAGACCACCTCGTCTGCCAGCGTCAAGGCGTTGGCGAGAAGCTCCCTCTGCAGCCTGCTGTAGCGCGCCGCCTCCTCCAGCCTTGGGTATATCTTCGTGGCGGGCTCCTTGGTGAAGGCGCCGCTTGACGTACAAGGCGCGTCCAGAAGAGCCTTGTCGAAGCGCCTAGTCCTCAGCCTCCTCGAGTCCGCCCGCACCACCTCCACCTGGTCCGCGGCGCCGAGAAGCTTCAGGAGGCGCTTCATCCTGTACACCCGCTTCGTGGAAAGCTCCACAGCCACTATCTTAGCCCTGCCCTCGGCGAGCTGGGCAATGAGGCTCGTCTTCATGCCAGGCGCCGCGGCGAGGTCCACAACCCTGTCCCCCGGGCTTGGGCGCAGCGAAAGGACGGCGTACATCGAGGCGAGGTCCTGCGGCACCGCCACGAACTCCCTCACCGCGGTCAGGTACTGCACAGGCCTCTTAGAGCTTCTGAGGAGGACGGCAAACGGTATGGCGGGGTGCGGCTCCACCTCCGCCTCCCCCTCCAGCATCCTCAACGCCTTATCCACATCAGCCTTCAAGGTGTTTATCCTCAGCCAAATCCACGTGGCGTTGCCCGCCTCCAGTATCCTCTCCACCTCCCCCCGGGGGAGGTTTGAAAGGAGGGCCTCCACGATGGAGGGGTGGTAGCTGTACTTCGTCGATAGGTACCGCACCGGATCCCCCCTCAGCTCCTCGATGGAGCGCAACGCCTCCTCCGGGCTACCCCTAGCCCTCTTCAGAAGCCTTTTCCTATACCGCGCCACCATATCTCTGTTGTACAAGACGGCATCTGCCCGGTATATAAACCACGCCCGCGCCACAGCCTTCGCCCCCGACGAGCCCAGCAACCTCGCCGCCAGATACCGCAGAAGGAAGTAGTGCTTAACCGCGTCAAAAGACACGTCATAAAACACCTTAAAGCTCTCCAGCCGCCGCCACCCCCTCTTCACCCTCTGAAAAGCGTAGTCCAGGGTAAGCCCCCGCTCCACCACCTCGTAGAGCACCCTGCCGACGAAGGCAACCAGCTCATCAGGCGTCCAACTCACAGGAAGAAGAGATCCACCTCCAGCTTATCCAGGTCTACCACCGCGTAGGTCGACCTGCCAGTCAAACAACCGCAGAGCTCGCCGGGGTTAACCACCAGCGTCCCGCCGCGCCTCTCCACAACGGCCTGATGCGTATGGCCATACACCACCACGTCGTAGAGACCAGACTCCACCAAAGCCCTCAGCAACACGGGAGAGGTGCCGTGGTAAACCGCCACCCTCCTCCCAGCAACTTCAAGCTCAGCCGCCTCCCCCGCCACCTCCACGCCGAATTTCCTCGCCACCTCGAGGAAGAAGGGCCTCTCCCCCTCGTTGTTGCCGAACACGCCGACAATCCGCACCCCCTCGCCCAAAGCCTCCCGGAGGAAACGGGCGGAGAAAGGCGAAACCCAGTCCCCCGCGTGAAGCACAAGCCCGACCCCACGCCTCCTCAGCTCCTCCCCGGCTCTCCTAATCGCAGAAACGTTATCGTGGCTGTCCGAGACAACCCCTACACGCATCAATCAACCTGCACCCCCAGCACCTTGGTGAAAAACTCAACCGCCTCCTGCTTGGTGACCAGCTGCCCCTTACCCACCTTGCTCCTCTTCCTCCTCCTCCGCTGCACCCTGAGACCAGGCTTTGCAAGCTTCACACAGACATCCATCCCCCAAATCCCCACCGCCGGGTCGTACTTAACCCCCGGGATCGTAATGTGCTCCTTAATGCCAAAACACACGTTCCCCCTATCATCAAAGCTCGACTGCTTAACCCTGTTGTTAACCGCCTGCAACGCCTTCATCAAAAACTCCACAGCCTTATCCCTCCTAAGCGTAACGGCGACCCCTATCGGCTCACCCTTCCTAATGCCGAAATCCTTAATCGACCTCTTAGCCCTCCTCCTCGAAGGCTCCGCACCCGTAAGCTCCTTCAGCAGCTCAGCCGCCTTCTCAAGCCTCTCACCCCCCGTGCCGACGCCGATGTTCACCACCACCTTCTCGATGAAGATCCTCCGCATGGGATGATCCTTAACAAGCACAAGCTCCTTCCAACTCGGCATAGCCACCTACGCTCCACAGCCTATATAAATTTTAGGGCCCCTCAGCCCCACCAACCCCAGAGAACACACAGCCGCCGTGCAGATAGAACAAGCCACCGGGGCCATGCCTACGCCCACTCCTAGATACACACAGGCCAAGGCGCCACATAAACCCGCCACCCCGGCCCCGGATCCACCAAGCCGCACTACACCCCCTTCCCCGGCCGGACCTCCGCAGACCGCACCCGCCGCCTACGCCCTACAAAAACCGCCAACTGCGAAGAATGGCGTTCTTTTCCGCCTTTTTTCTCGTTTTTGTTTTCGCGGGGCGCCGAAGAATGGCGTGTCGCTTCCACCCAACGCCGTGTGAAATGAATGTAAAGCGTGGTTCCAAGCCGACCGCCGAGAAGACAAAAAACCAAAGAAAAACTTAAAAACCCACAAGAACTTGATACACAAGCCCTAGAATCTCAAGAAGGGTTGAAATGGCTCTGGGGCCGGGGAAGCAGATTGGCGGCCTTGTGGGCGTACACACTAGAATCTCAAGAAGGGTTGAAATCCATAATTATCTTTGACATCAATTAATGCACCATGCTTCAAAAGTACTAGAATCTCAAGAAGGGTTGAAATTATTTGGCAAACGAATCTTGATCAACCCAGCCTAGCACAGCTGTCTAGAATCTCAAGAAGGGTTGAAACGTTATGAATCTGCGGAAGTCGGCTAGCCCTTTCTCCGCCTCCTCGACTAGAATCTCAAGAAGGGTTGAAACTTGTGAAGCGTCAGGATGTAGCCGTCGGGGATGGTGGTAGAATCTCAAGAAGGGTTGAAACAACGTCTTCTTGGGACGGAGCACAACTAGCTCCGCCCCTAACCACGTAGAATCTCAAGAAGGGTTGAAACTCGTCGTACTCTGAGCACTTAAACGTAGGGTTCTCCACCTAGAATCTCAAGAAGGGTTGAAACTGTCGACAGAGCGAGGCGGCGGCTTCGCCGCTTGGGCAGACTCGGCAAGTCTGTCTTGCAAAGTCCCTCGGCGGAGGGGGCTTGCGGCCTGGGGGCGCCCGGCCTATCGCCGGCTTCTTCGCCAGCCGTCGTTGAGCTTCGGCGTCGGCGAGGGCCCCAGAGATCTCGACCGCCGGGGACGCCCAGCTCCGCCTGCCCTCTGTTCTGCGTCTAGCGCTCCGCGGTGAGGGCCTCTGGCAGAGAGGCTTACGCAGACGCGGCGGCTTCTCGCAGTCTACACCGGCGCCTCCTCTCCCAGCCTCTTGAGTTCTTTCCTAAGCGCTTTATGCGCCGTTGGCCATGTTCAGGCCAGCGTGGAGACGGCGTCCAATATCATCGCTTCAGCCTCCCAGGCGCGGATCCTCCACCTGGGGCTGTCTCTGCATCGTCTCGCCACGTAGAGCGATGCCGCCAGCGCTCTTGCCAGCGCAACAGCCGCCTTCCTCACGTCCACTGGACGCGGGATCAGCTTTTTGAGCCTAGCGGCTAGGGAGGGGGGTCCGTGAGGTGGCCCAGGAAGTACGTGTCGCTTGGGCGCCACCCCAGCTTCAGATAAAGCCTACTGCCGAGAAGCCAGAGGTAGCCGGAGAGCGGTCCGACCTGCACCTTCCCTACGTAGAGGTACATGGCCTACGTCGGCAGTTTTTCTAGGCGGCCTCTCAGCTCTGCGGCGGCTCGTTGAACCCCGCCCTGGGCGGCGGCTTTCCCCGTCTTCAGCTCCTCCCCAACCTCCATCCGCATCCCCCGGACGAGCTTCAGCTCCCTAAACATAACCGCCGAATCACGCACCAATAAAAAATTATGTATAGATGAATGTAAAGAGTGGTTGCGAAAACGGAGGCGGCTGGCTGAAGCCAGCCGGCGTGTAGAGGAGGCCGGCGACATAAACATGTCAGAAACCATTTACAAATATAAAAACATGTAACGGCGAACTAGATGCTCAAGCCGCAGACAACAGGCGCCGCGCCTACGAGGCTCCACCAACGCCGCTTACGGCGTTAACCTTTGCCACTCTACGTAATGCCAACTAGTCGACGGTGGATATGTAGCCTCATGAGACTCCAAGAGGCAACTCCCAACCAGGTACGCCCTCGAAAATAGTTTCAACCCTTCTTGAGATTCTGGGGCGATTCTCCACAGATACTGTTAGGGGCACATCCGCCGTTAGTTTCAACCCTTCTTGAGATTCTACAGCAAGTATGGAATCTATGAGACGAACGAATGGGGGGGCATGTGTTTCAACCCTTCTTGAGATTCTACCGCTCGTGTGGTTGGTTGTTGTGGGTTTTTAAGTTTTTCTTTGGTTTTTTGTAGGTTCGGCGGTCGGTTTGAAGCTTCGCTTTACATTCATTTCACACAGCGTTGGGTAAAATCGACGCGCCATTCTTCGGCGCCCTGTAAAAGCGGAAGAAAGAAAAAAGCGGGTAAGGTACGCCATTCTTCGCAGCGCCGAGCGCCGGGCTTTGGGCTTCGCTGGCGCCGCCTCGGCGATTGACGCGACGGAGGCCGGGGCAGGCGCCGCGGAGGTCGTAAACGGCGTCGTAGCACTGCCCACGCTGGGCGTAGAGACGTGGCGGGCCGCCGTCAAAGAGACGGTATACGCTACGCGAGAGACCCAGTACGTGCGGGAGACCGTCAACTGGACTGGTCTGGGCGGCCTTCAGCTCCTCCAGCGGCTATAGTCACTCCAAACCGAGACAGCTGAAATCCACGTAGCCAGTCCGCGGGTCGGCTTTGCATATCGCTATCCTCCTCCCGTGGGATCTCCACGTCTTGCTCTCCCCGAGGTACGCCATGGCGCCGGAGAGTTCTGGCTGTGAAAGCTCGACAGTATAGATGAGCAGCCGGCCGAGATCCTCCTCGGACACCTCCTCCTTATACTTCGCGTCGATTACCAACGTCCTCCCGCCGGGGAGCTTCACCACGATATCAGGCCTTATATGTGCGCCGCCAGCCAGGCTCCGCAACTCGCTGCCATACTTAACGTCGTATTCAACCTCTACATCATTGACAAATCTACCGCCGGCTTTCAAACTCAGACGCCCCGCAGGCTGTATGGCCCCCACGCGTTGTAGCACCTTAGCTAAAATCCATAACTCGTAGAGCTTGTGCGTCGAGATGAGGTGAAGACGGTCTTCCCCACCCCTTTTCAGGAGGTGGCGATGTGCCCTATATGCTATATACAGATCAACGCCAGCAACTATCACAGGGTTGCCTCTGCCGGCCTCCCTAATCCTCATAAGGAGCTCCCGCGTTATCAACACGCCGCCGGTCTCAGGAAGCCGCTGCAAGACCACTCTATGTGCAGAGATAAGACGACGGAGTTCCTCCGTCAACACGCCGACGCTAGACGTCTCGACGTCCCTAAACTCTTCGAATTTTTGAACTAGTGTCTCCAGGTCCCTCTTCACGGCCTCGTTTAAAGCTCTAAACACGGCGGCGGCACCGAGATCTTCCACGACCCTAACCCTAGAGAAGACCCCCATCGGCACGCCCCTCATCATAAACTTAGCTGTCTCAGCCACGTTGGGCTTCCCTACCACGCCTCCCGCCGTCACCAATAGCCTCTCCAACGAGAGAGGCCTAAACGTCGATAAAAACTTCCACGACAACTCCAGTACGGCGAGGCTATACTCCACGGCGAGGGTATCCCCCCACCCAAGCGCCACGGCGGACGCCGCAACCCCCAGGGGAGAGCCCGCGCGTAAATACGTCGGTAGATTCCTAAAGACGGAAACGACGTCATCCAACATCATGCGAACCCCATCCCACCCAACCTTGGGCACCACCTCCACCACGCCGCTGGGACATTCGATACGGCCTGCAAACCCGCTGAAGCGAGCCCACCCATCCCCAACCTCAGGCAGAGCAATGCCTGCCTCAGCAGGAGACGCCTCATAGACAGTTCTGAGCCACATAAAGATCCTATGTCTCAACTCCTTGACTGAGGACTGGACGCACTCAGCTAACTCCCCCAACTCGCCCAAATCATAAACAACGTCCTCCTTAAGCTCACGGAACATTGAAGCCTTGACTTAGCTTTTCTACCAGCTCGGCAGAAGCTCTTAGCCCCCAGCCCCGTAACTTTTTTGCTACCTCCGTTAATGTCTGTGCTGCTTGTCCCTCGCGGCCCTCTACCTGTACGTAACCTGCCAAGACGTCGAGTTGCGGTACGATATACGTGGCTACGGCAAAGTCGAGAAGATACAGCAACTTCCCCGGTGGCCAAACCCGCGGCTGACCGCCAGCGGCTTCACCTTGTGGCGCGTTGTCGGACGCCGCCAACTCATGGATAGCCTTTGCGGCAACTAGGAACCTCAAGGCGTCGGCCACGATGCCGGGAGTAACCTCCACGGGACACGTCTCACACTTACTGTAGCTCTTCAATACGTTATTCATCTCCTCCACTATACACGCCAGGGGACCGTCTAGCGATATGCTTATCTGCTTCATCTCTTGTGTTTCGTCGGGACACGCAACCTCTACTTTTGGCGCGGAATTTTTGTTTTTACCATACCACTCATAAATATCGCCAAAAACCGTCGCGTAGTCGGGCGGCTTCGCTAGTTCAAAAATACTCAACGCCTTCTTCATATCAATCTCCGACAATTTACACAGTTGCAACTCTCTATTTCTTGCGCTTCTACAAAACTCTCTCTCCTCATTTCCCGAATAAGTGAGGTTTCTAAACCTGGTGAAATCCACCACGGCGAAGCGCCTCCTCAGCGCAAAGCCGAGCCTCTGAAGAAGAGACCTATCGAAGCTGTTCATAGTGCCCAGAAGCCGAAAGGAGTAGGGAACCCTCAGCTTCTCGCCGCCAGCGTCTATAGGCTCGCCTCTGTGTTCCACATCGAGAAGGGTGAAGTACTCGCCGAGGGCCAGATCCAAGTTCGCCCTGTTAAGCTCGTCTATTACAACCCACAGGGGGCGCCCGCTTTCTAAGCCCCTCTTAACTGCCATGGTGAGAAAGCCGTCACGCCACCTCCCCTGGATGTCTAACCCTCCAATGACGTCGAAGACTGTCCACTCGGAGTTACCGGTCCTAAGCACGTAGTCGATCCCCAACTCCTTAAGAAGCTCACGGATGTAACTCGTCTTGCCAGAACCCGGCGGTCCCACGAGCAACAAGTTTTTACCTGCGATCAGCGACGCCAGAATGGCAAAGTCAAAGTTAGTTGCTGAAAGAGTGTAATATATTTTCTTCACAGCATGTCCGGAGAACACCGAAGAGAGGATGGATAAAGCCCACTCTCTGCGGATAGGGGTCAAATAACCCTGCACAATACTGCCCTTAATCCGCTTAAGCACAGGAATTCTGTTTCTGATAACATCAATACTAATGCGGCTTCTCAACCATTTTATCACTTCTATTTCGACAAAAATAAATTCATCATACTTATTAAATTCCTCTGAATAATAGTGATACCATAAGTTATAATAGTTTATAAATTCTTTATTTAATACAAAATCTGTCGGCAGAGGACATTTATCTAGGTCGTAAGACTTCAATTTATCCAGAAACTGATTACGACTTAAGAACTGGGGATTTCCCTTGACTCTCGAAAACGCCACAATGACTTGGCCCTGGGATTGATGGATAGATTTACTTGACAAATAGTGGAAGACGCAATCACCTTCAGCTATACTCGCCATATGTGCCCAATTTTGCCCATTGGGACTCCACATGAATCCACACGCGACGTGGTAAAGCTCTCTAGTAGATTCTATGAAAAACTCGTTACAATGCATATTACTAGGCTTACATATATTCTTAAATACATACTCTGTTGTGGAATAGTCTTATCCTCGACTAGTCGGGTCGAGAAGTTTTGCTGACTTAAAGGTCCTTTTTTCTCGGATAGCTACTACTCAGAAAATCATAAGGCACCTAGGTGCCTGCACTCTCATAGTAACCTTAGCACTGTCTGGTATTAACACACATCGTCATTTTGATGTAAGTAAAGGTTTTGATGAGTGCGAGAGGGCAACTCTTTCTCTAGTCAATAGGCTGAAGCTACTTGACAAGCCTGCGGCTAGTCTCGAGGAGTTGGAGAGCTACCTAACAGAGCTGTATCAAGAAATATCGTCAATAGCCTAGCAATATATCCGCCTTATCGTTCTGCCGTCTCTCCGCGTCTGCCCCTCTATTCTGCACCCTATCGCCGGCAGGGTCAGCGCTAGGGGGAGTAGGCGGTAGGGTATTGTCCACATGGCTTCGTTGCGGTAGGCTCCGTCTTTGAGCCTTTCGAGCTCTTCCTCGGCCGGGGTTTTGAGGCGGCGGGGGCAGTCCTCGGCGGCGGCCTTCAGCATGGCCTCGTAGGCCTCGATGCCGCTTTTGAAGCTCCTCCTCTCCTCGACCAGCCTCACGGCGAAGGCTCTTAGCCAGCATACTGGGTGCCCCGCCAGATGTGCCGAGTCCGGCGCGGCTAGAAGCCTCCGGGGGCTTACCTCTCTGTGGACGTCCGCGGCGGCGCAGACCTCCTCCACCTCGCATTTTTTGTA
This sequence comes from Pyrobaculum sp., assembly GCA_009903905.1. The sequence goes on from WYEI01000007.1 coordinate 11,308, forward strand.
TCTCTCCCGGAGGGTCTCTGCGACTGGCCTTGCGCAGTCTCTTGGCTTGAACTCGGCGAGGCAGCGGGCCGCGTCGGGGCCCAGGGCCTCCGCCAGCTTTTCGTTGGCGCGGCGCGCCGCTCCGGCGTGGGGCGCCCTCAGAAGCTCCTCGGCGGCGGCGTCCACGGCGGCGTCTTCAGCCAGCGGCTGGGCCTTCCTCCAGAGCTCGCTGAAGTGCTCCTCAACCTCCTTCAGCAGGGCTGGGGGCACCAGCGCAATGAAGTTCGCGGCGGCGGGGTTGCGGAGCCCGGCGGCGGTGAGGGGGGCGCCGCCCGTCGCCAGGCCCCTGGCGCCTATGTAGAGGTTGCCCGCGTGTCCTGGGTATATGCGGACGGCGTCGCGCCACTTCTCGTACACCTCGCGGGGGACTGCGTAGTCCCCCACGACGACCCTCACCGCCCCTGCAGTCTTGGCGAGCTCCTCCAGCGCCTCCGCGTCCACAAAGCTGGTGACGGCGCTGAGACTCTCAGCGCCTATCTCAGCCAGGCACCTGACCAGCGGCCCGCAGAGGCGGAACTCTAGCCGGAACATACAACCTCCGGCGCGGCCTTATAAAACTGTTGCACATAATACAGACGGTTGAAGATGTGCGCACCCCCTCCCGCCCACGCCAGGGCCCGCGGCTTTCAAGACGCCGCAGACCTGCGTCCACTAGATGCAACAACTCGACGGGGAGGGGCACATGTTAGGTAGGAGAAGGAGTCGTGAAGGGGGAGGGGCCTAGGACGCGTCTATACACCTCGTCGAGAAGCTTCTTGACATACTGAGGGTCTTACGTACGTCTTCCGCTCCGTGATTTTGCCGAGTTCCTGCGGCATTTTGCCGGCCTTGAGCACGTTGACCAGCGTATTAAACATATCTCTGCTTACCTCAATCCTGAAGAGATCTGCACTTCCAACGCGGTGAAGAAGTAAAACTTGTAGCTACGGCGAGATGCAGTTATGTTGTTGTCATGTGCGCCTCTCCAGAAACCTCAATGCAACAGAAAGCAACGTGCCGATGCCGTGCGGCCCATAGGTGCGTAACGCCGGGGTGTAGACTGCCCTCGGGAAGTAATCTATTGAGGTGTATGTCTGCGTCAGTATGTAGCCGTGTCTGGCCTAGGCGAGAAAAGCGCGGCACCTGGAGAAGATACGGGGCCTATGGGAAGTCCATACAACAATAGCAATAGGCGGGACCAAGCCAAATAAGTGCGAGAGACGGCATAAGCTGTGGGAGCGTAGAGAGGGGTGGGGAGTTCGGGATACCTCTCGACGTAGGCTCTGCCGAGCTTGTTGAAGCAAAGGCGGCTCTGCGGAAAGGAGAGGGGCGAAGGGCAGGTGGCGACAGCCGCGTCTCGCGTCCTTTGCGTGGGGAGGAGACTGTGAAGAACAGACTAATTACGCGCGGAAGACTAGCGTAAATACGCCGCCTAGAGAGATTACGTCGCCTGGGTTTAGTTTGACTTCGCCGGCGCCTCTGACGTCGCGGCCGTTGACGTATGTGCCATATTGACTACCCAAATCCTCAATATACCAGCCATCAGTTTTCCTCCTAATAACAGCATGAGCTTCCGAGATGCGGTTAAGCCATGGGGCGTTGGGAAAAATCGAGGCAACCCAAGACCTACCCAAAACGGCGTCGCCTCTCAACTCCACCCGCGAACCATCGGGCAAGACGAGAAACGCCACAGAGGCAAACACAGGCGGCGGAGGCGGCGGAGCTGGATGCGTAGGTGTTGTTGAGGTCGAGTGAGGCAACCCCGTCGAGGTCTTCAGTTGAGAAATCCACCTCCATATAGAGTAAAGCCAGTAGAAATATAAAAACCCTACGGTAATCAGACTTATAATTATGTAAAACGTAGCGCTGTGCGGCTTAAAGCCGCCTACACCGCTTACAACTCTTATGAAATACAAGTCGCGGGTAAACACCTCAATGAGATACGCCCACGCCACGAACCAGACCAGCGCCAGTGCCAACACCCCCAGAGCCAGGGCGCCGAGGCCTAAGAATTTCCCAGCCTCTTCAGGGTTAATCATCGGCGCCCCTACGGCAGTGGGAAATGTGGATGCCGCTTGATGCCAGAGAAACACCGAGAGAACATCTATACCTACGCCAGCGAATATAAAAAGCCAAATGACGCTTGCGTATTCCCCGCCCAGCCAGATGTTGGCCAGCTTATCCCAAAACCTCCCCTTTAATCTTTCTACCTCTCGATAAGCTTGTAGAAGCACTACGCCCACCAGCACAGTTGAGGCTATGCTAAACGCAACCGACGCAACTATTTGATCGACGAGGACGAGTCCTATCGATGCGGCGTAGAGTATCAACGCCAGGTAGATGTACAAAGTCATATTTTAAACATCACGTAGATATATAAAAGTAACGAAGGAGAAACGCCACAGAGACGAACACAAGCGGCGGGGCTAGATGCGTAGGCGTTGTTGAGGTCAGTCTAGGCGCAACAAAGAGGAGACGAAGCGCGAAGGAGGTGTAGAGGTAGGCGACGGTGCTTAGCCAGTTCCCATGCCAACGTGTAGCTTGCTTAAACTCCTCTATGCCAGTCACCTCCCCAAGCTCCTCGAAGGCAACTTTATAAAATTTTTCCATGAAATATCCAAACACCAAAACTACCGAGACTAAGAGCAAAAGATATAAAAGTAGCGAAGTTATGGCCCTATCAAAGGAGAAGATGTCCTTGAGATAGGAGAAGTATTTTTTGAGCGGTTCAAGGAGTAAAAGAGATGTGACGTATCACGCTACTTGACTGTATACGCCATTTCTAACGTTGTCCCATATCGTGGGTCTGTGAAGTATTTCACTGATTTTCTTAAACGAAGGAAGCGAAGCCAGAACCAGCGATACTTCTATTACGGCTAGAAGCACTACGAATAAGTAAAGTGGGTCTGTAGATATGCCAATAAAGTCCCCAAAGAGGTACAACATAACTACCGCAATCAGCGCTATGTCTATGATGAAAGCCGCCAGGTAGATGTGGGAGGCGGGCTCTGCCGCCCAAGCCGAATCGTTGCGAGTCGCGGTAGACATCAAGTACATAAATTGTTGATAGTTTAAAGGTATGCGTCTTGTTGTCTTGGTGGTTCTTTTTGTTGCGATGGGCTGGGGCGTTACGGTTTCTGCGTCTTGGCAGGGTAGCTTTAGTGGGGTTTCTGTATCTTTGTGGTATGTGGCAGATGTAGACGTCGTCTCTTCAAAATCTGGCGTGTGGTGGCCGGGGGAAGAGGTGGAGGTGTATTACATAGCTAAAAACGGGCGGTTGGACATAGCGATTTCGATTCCTCAGAACATACCTCTGGTAGGGG